>CAZSJP010000644.1:0-3224 GCA_964606675.1 uncultured bacterium | reverse complement strand
CTGGGGTTGGTTTTGGGGCACACACTCCTATCGCCTGGTTATCAAGGCAACAGGGGACGTACTCCCCGTGTATGAAGGCAAGCACATGACTACGATGAGGCGGCAGACTGATGGTTCCTGGCTGTTCAGCTCCGACGCCTTCAACGCAAACGCGCCTCCGGCCGCCAAATTGATGATGCGGTAGGCGAGTGTACCGAGGGGCCGAGCGGGTCTGCTCCATGGGCAGACCCGCCCGCCCACGAAACGTACCGAGGATCATGGCGGGCGATGCACCGCGATTGCCAACTTGACGGATTTCCCGGCAGGCACCTCCTCCGGTTTCTGACCGAAGGCGCCTGTGTCTCGCTCATCTTGGGCATGAAGGGCGCCTGGTGAGTGCAGGCGGCCCCGGCGACTAGGTGGCTTCGAGCCGGGCGGTCCACACGCGCAACGAGCCGGTGGCGGCGGCTGCGTTGGCGCTACGGGGGGTGTGTTAGATGGCGGGCGAGCACTATCCGGACGACGCGCCGGCGACGGGGTCGGTCGCCCTGCTGTCGCTTGTGGCGACCTGCCCCGCCGACCCGACCGTCTTCGCCGCGAGACTCGAGGGAAACGATCGGGTAGAACGCGCGAGACAGGCTGTCGCGGCGAGGGCGCGCGAGCTCATTGAGAAGCATGGCGGACGGCACCTCTCCGGGACCGACGAATCGGTGGCGGCGACGTTCGGCGCGCCGTCGGAGGCGCTCGACTTCGCGATGGAACTGCAACGGGACAGCGGGTCGCGGACCATCAAGATGCGAGCAGCGGCGCACGTAGACGTTGTCGACCGGACCGCTCGGGGCGCATACGACGACATGCTCGCATTCACGCGGCAGTTGCTGAGGCGAGACGGCGGAGACGAAGTGTGGACGAGCAACGATTTCAAGAACCAGATCGACCACCACGGAACGGAACGTCAACGGCAACTCAACTGGACGATGCGGCCGAACTGCCGGCTGGAGGGTTTCGAAGGCCGGCACATTCTTTGGTCCGTGTCTGACGAGTCAGCCGGACACGTGTAGGGTAGAGCGCAAGACGGCGAATGGGCTCGCATTGACAGAGGAGAGAGGGCGATGCGAACGCGGGCAGTGCCCTGGATCGTCGGCACCATCGTCGCGATGGTTGCGGGTTGCAGCGACAAGCCAACCAACTCGCCGGACCGGGCCGCCTTTCTGGCGGCCATGGAAGATCTTACGCGAGCGCAGGAAGCGGCGATGAACAGTGAGGATCCGGACGCCTGGTGTGCCCTGTTGGATGAGGACTACATTCAGCTGGCTCCGGATACTCCACCGCTCATTGGGAAAGCGGCCGTCTGCGATTGGATGATCTCCGGGCTGTTCGGCTGGCCCGATATCGAGGCATTCACGTGCAGGAATCGCGAACCCGAGATATTTGGCGACTTTGGTTTCTTCTGGGGCACGCACTCCTATCTCATGATCGTCAAGGGAAGTTGGGATACAACTCGGTTCGAGGGCAAACACCTGACCATCGTGAAACGGCAACCCGATGCTTCCTGGTTGTTCTACGCCGATTGCTTCAACTCAAACGCTCCCCCTGCCAACTGACGCGGTGGGCCAGCCTCACGCAGGCTCCTGCCCAGGTACTCGCTGCGGTCTCCCAACGCCGAACCGCGGCGACGCGGCTCTGGTGAAGCGTTGCCTCGACCGCGAGACGCGCCGGGCTCGTGCGACCGATCGCACAACCAGAGAGCGATGCTAAAGATTCCTCACGGCGCGACTGAACGAGAATCCCGAAACAATATTTTCGCATAGCTGTGAAGTATTTACGCAAGATGCGCTCCTACCCCCCCTGGGGTAGGAGTACACCGATCCCGCGCATCTGGCCCCCCGCCACTCGTCTAGTATAGTAGAGGGCAAAGTGGCGGTCATCCGTACCGCCATGACGAGTCTCGTGTCGTGCCGACTCGAACCGGGATGACCGGACGATCGGCACACTAGCTCAGGAGGAAGAGCGATGAGTACACGGCTAGCGCGCTGGGTCACCAGTGGCATCATGATCACCGGATTCATCGTCGCTGCTCTTGTGGGTTGTAGCGACGACAAGGTCGCCGGCCCGACGACCGACGAACAGGCCGACTTCGACGCATTCTTGGCTAAGGCGGCGACGGGGGCGGGCGGGTATGCCGCGGCGATGAACGCGGGGGACGCAGAAGCATATTGCGCCAACCTGGATGAGAACTTCATTCAGCTACCTCCGGACGCTCCACCGAACTATGGTAGAGCAGCCATGAGGGTGGTGATGGACGGGTTCTTCGCGGCGCTTGATGTAGAGGACTTCACGATCATGCAGCAGGGCTCGAAGTGCTTTGGCGATCACGGTTACGGCTGGGGTCTGTACACCTTCCGCATGGCCCCGCATGGGACGGACAAATCGGACGCATCGCTATGGACTATGGTCGACGGCAAGTTCCTGAGCATTGTGAAGAAGCAGGCTGATGGTTCCTGGTTGTTCTCCCTCGACGCCTTCAACTCGAACGTGCCTCCGGCAAACTGACACGGTGGGGGAGCGTGTCGACAGGGCGGGCGGGGCTGCTGCACAGGTAGCCCCGCCCGTGGTCGTCCGCGGCCGCGACGACATGCTCGCGCTCACGTGGTAGCTGCTGAGGATGGACGGCGGCAAGGAAGTGTGGACGAGCGGCGATTTCAAGAACCAGATCGACGACCACGGAGCAAGGCGTCAACGGCACGTCGACTGGACGATGCGACCGAACTGCCGGTTGGAGGGATTCGAGGGCAGGTACATCCCTTGGTCGGTGACCACGGGAGCCATCGAACGTGCGAAGAGTGCGGACAGGGACCGGTAGACCGACGCACACCGGATCAGGGAGGACGCCATGGATGCTCGCATTCTCACCCATTCGTGCCTGGGGCTCCTGCTTTGTGTAGGAGTGTGCTCCTCTGAGTCCGGTCCGGAGATCACGCCGGAGTGGGCGAGAGGGGGCCAAGGCAGCCAGGTCAAGAGCGTGGCGATCAGTCCCGACGGCAACACGATCGTCTCGGGGAGCGGCGACGAGACGATCAAGGTGTGGAGCTTGGCCGACAGCACGCTGCTGCGAACGCTTCCCGTCCTCGGTAGCGGGGACGTGGGCCATACCGTCGACGTGAGAAGCGTGGCGATCAGCCCGGATGGGAACACGATCGTCTCGGGGAGCGGCGACGAGACGATCAAGGTGTGGAGCCTATCGG
>CAZSJP010000643.1:0-3233 GCA_964606675.1 uncultured bacterium | reverse complement strand
CCCGCCTATCGCGGACTCCCGCTCCACCAGATAGACTGGATTGCCCGAGTCGGCGATCTCCAGCGCCGCCTGGACACCGGCAATGCCCGCTCCAACGACCATCGTGGGCGCCTTGATGTCGGCCCGCATCGGCTCCAACTCGCCATGCAGCCGCACGCGGTTGATTGCCCCGCTCAGCATGCCCCATGCCTTCATGGTGGCCATGTCCATGTCGTCATGAACCCAGGCGCACTGCTCGCGGATGTTCGTCATCTGCATGAGGTAGCCGTTCAGCCCGGCGGACTCGCACGTGGTTCGGAACGTGACTTCGTGCATGAGTGGCGAGCATGCTGCCACGACCACCCGGTTGGTGCCCTCGTTCTCGATATCGTCGCGGATCAGTTGCTGTCCCGCTTCGGAACACATGAATTTGTAGTCGCGCGACACGAGCACGCCGTCCTGCGTGGCGGCGAAGGCCTGAATCTGCCCCACATCCACCGCCGAGGCGATGTTGAGGCCGCAATGACAGACGTAGACACCGATGCGTACGTCATCCGACGCAATCATTTCTCAAGCCTCCACCAGCTCGGAAGGAAGTGGCACCACCATCTGGTCGAGACCCAGATCCTCGCGGCTACAGCCCAGCGCCAGGCCGACCAGTTGGGTGAAGAACAGGACGGGGATCTCACGTCGAAGGCCGTCCCGACCCACAAGTTTCTTCTGATACATCTCGAGGTTGAACTGGCAGAGCGGGCAGACCGTGACGACGACGTTCGCGCCGGCGTCGGTGGTCCACGTCAGGATTTCCTCGACCAAGTCGAGTGCCACCTGCTCGAACGTCGTGTTCAGCATGCCGCCGCAGCAACGCGTCTTGGTCGGGAAGTCGACTGTGTTGGCTCCAGCGGCTTCGCAGAGCCGATCGAGCGCGGTTGGAAGCTCGGGATCGTCGCCGGTCGCACGCTCCGGGCGGACGATCTGGCATCCATAGTAGCAGGCAGCGCTGATGCCCGACAGGCTGCGCTCGCACTCGATCCCGATTCGTTCGATGCCGATATCGTTGATGAGCACCTCGAGTGGGTGGCGCACCTCGACCGAGTAGTCGGGGTGAAGGTCCGCTACCGCCAGAGCCTTGCCCACGTCCTCACGCAACTGCGGCATCTCGTCCATGAACCGACGCGTCTTGCTGAGGACGGTGAAACAGGCGCTGCAAGGCACGACCAGATCGTTTCCCTGCTTCTCGGCAAGCGCGAGGTTGCGGGCGGATATCGCTAGGGCGACGGTCTCCTTGTACGACATGTACATCGTGGCCCCGCAGCAATTCCAGTCGTCCACTTCCTCAAGTTGCTCTCCCAGAGCCGAGAACACGGCTCGCACCGACTTGTCGTACGCCGTGCTGGTGGCGTGAAGAGCGCAACCCGGGTAATATGAGTAGGGCATCGAACACCTCCGATGGTGCTGTCGATGGGTCTAGATCGCTTCGTACCCGACCTCGGCGGCCGTTCGCTCTTCGCCCGCCGATTCCTGCGGCCGCTCGATCTCGTCGGCCTTGGCGATTATGGCCCGCAGATCCCTGATCGCGTCGATCTTGTGCGGGCGCAACGGCATGCGACCCTTTGCTATGAGCCGGAGGCCGATGCCGCTCTTTCGCAACAGGTCCCACGGCTTCCAGCGCATGTGGAACGACCGGATGAACCCGAGTTCGTAGTTGCGGCCATAGCGCCTTATCATGCGCGCGAACGTCTCGGCCAAGACGTAGACTGGGAACCTCGACGGGAATATGCCCCGATCGATCGCCAGGCGCTTCAGCGCGTACATCAGGTCGGTGATCTTTATCTGTGACGGGCAGCGCGCGGTGCAACTGTAGCAGGAGGCACAGACCCAGATCGTTCTGCTGCGCAGTATCTCCTCGATGCCACCGGCGCGAAACAGCGCGATGATCTGTCGCGGCGGAATGTCCATCGTGTAGCTCACCGGGCAGGAACCCGTGCACGTCCCGCACTGGATGCAACGACTGAGGCGTTCGGCGCCCGGTACCCGCTCGACTTCTCGCAGAAACGCCTCGCGAAGCACGTGTTCCGGTTTGCTGAGCACGCCTGGTTCTGACGCGTCTGCCACCATCGGTAAGCGATTCACGGTCCACTCCCATCTCTGGATGGAACACCGAGCCGGCTCCGTGCGAAGCTGTCGACGACGCGGGCCGCTTCGGTCACTCCGGCATCTACCTCGGGGCTGAGGCCCTCGCCGAATTCGTACAAAGACTTGCCCTCGATCCCGATGATCAGGACGTCGTCTGGGAGCATCCAGCCAAGGGCTCGCCCGAATCCCATGGCCGTGCCGTAGCTCAGGTCATGGTACGAGACAAGCCGAGCGGACCCGGAGACGTCGGCCTCCCGCAGGATCCGAACCGTGCCGGCCGAGGCAGCGCTGGCAGCGAGGGCATCGACGACAGCCGCCCACCGGCGTCCGCGCATGGCGTCAAGCAGACAGAGGCCGCCCGAAGGAAGCTCGATACATTCGACTGAGAGATCGGTTCGGATATCGGGAGAGAGTCGACCAAGGACTGCCGGGCCGGCGCCGTCGTCGCCGACCATCGGGTTCCCCAACCCGACGATCAGTCCCGGCGCATAGGCCACAGAGGCGTTGTACGCGCCGTCCGCGACGGACCGATAGGTGTCGGCCGCACACGACGCCCAGCCTCCCGCTCTCACAGCTACCTCTCCCGGCAAAGAGTGGTGTTTGCGGGTCGTCACCGTGCCAATATACACGGACTCGTGCGGATGTCAATGGGGTGAGGTGGAAATACGGCTAGAAATCATTGCAGGACAGACTATTATGACTGGGCAAGCGGTCATTCTCGGCCTTTGCGCGGTGGCTCGGATGCCCGTCGGACGGCATCGAGTTCCCGCTGGGCCGGGCCCCGGTATTGGCTCTTCTGTGCCCATCCAGGTGATCGAGAGGGGAGGTTTCCGTTCGATAGCTGGAGTTCTGTCAAGCTGCGGGACCCGCGCGGACGGACTACGTCGCCAGCGTCCTCCGCACAAGCGCCCGCTACGGTGGGCTTGAGGCGCTACACTCCCGCCAGCACCTTTGCTCTGGCCGCTCGGACGATAGCTTCATTCACGGCCCGGACATCCAAGTTCGCAGCATAGTCGCGCGCATAGGAGCAGATCGCGTCCCCGCGTCCCACGAGTCTGGTGAACCGGGCTCACAAATCGGACCGTACCCGCCGTCGGATCCCGCCGGAACACGTGCCC
>CAZSJP010000642.1:2070-3247 GCA_964606675.1 uncultured bacterium | reverse complement strand
GCACGACCGGCTCGGTCGCACCGGACGAACTGCCCGACTACGACGTGCACGATGCCAGCGTCGTCCAGTTGCGCTACAAGAGCGGTGCAGTCGGCAGCGTGGCGTCGTCGTGTATCCTTTCGCAGGGCTTCGGAGCGTCGTTCCAGGCGTGCGCAAAAGACCTTGTCGTCACGGTCGCCGATGGGACGTGCCGCGTGTCGGTCCCCGGCAAGGAGAAGATCCACAAGGACGGCAACAATCCGACGGCAGCGGAGCATCAGGCGTTCCTTTGCGCCGTGCAGAAGAAGCAGGGGCCGCCGATTCTCTCGACCTACGCCGACGCCATGGAGACGTTGCGCGTCACCCTGGCGGCGAACCGTTCGATGGAAACGGCCAAGCCGGTCAGCCTCTAGAGACACGAAACAGCGACTTGACCGTCGGCGGCTTCGGCATCACAGGGGTCGTCGGCGCTTTCCGTTGTAGACGCGGGACCGCTTCCCTATCCTTAATAGTCTGCTTTGGTATTCTGCGCCTCACGCTGTCGGCATGCTGTCGGCAGCGGGGGATCGCGCTCTGTGACGCGGTGTGGGTCGTCCGTCTCCGAAACCGGCACGGACCTCCGGCGTAGATAGATATTGCATGGCCACGGCGAATTGCGGCGTGGGCATTCGACGGCAAAGACTGAGAATAGGAAGACAATTGCGCGCAAACGAACATCGAACGACTCCCTCGATCGCGCTTCTGGCCGCGGTAGCACTGATTGCCGCGGCATATGTTCTGCCATCGTGCAGCAGCACCAGGACAGCCGTAGGCGAGGGCCTCCTTACCAGCGCCACGGGACAGGAAACGTACCGCGATACGCTCGAACTCGCGTTCGGAGACGCCGCGACGTTGAGCCTGCAGAACTACTCGGTACAGTTCCCGAACGGCTCAAGCGAACTGCTCCTCGTCGGCAACGAGAATCATCTCGCCGCGACGGCGTTGCTGAGGTTCGACGCGCTGCTGCCTTGGACGGAAGTTCACGCGATAGACGCGACAGACGGGTCGGACGGCTTCATCCTCGACACGCTTGTCTTCACACCTGTCGCAATCGCCAATGAACTCGCTGAAGAGCAGGAACCCCACGATTCGGCTGCGCGTACCATCCCCAAGCCAACGCCCTCACCCCACCAGAAGCTCGTCCTCTTTACCGAGCATC
>CAZSJP010000642.1:0-2060 GCA_964606675.1 uncultured bacterium | reverse complement strand
GGCGACTCTGCGCGTGGCGTTCGCCGGCTACGTTGCCGATTCGGCCGCGGCGTCTATGTCCGGTTCCGTAGTCTCCTCCGATTGGACCGACGATGGATTCGCGACCGGCGCTCTGCCGTTGGTCGAAGCGGCACTGTTTCCCGAGACAGATCTGAACGTCGTCCCTGACGAGGAAGCCGGGGTTGCGTACACGGAGTTCGCGGTCGCCGACCCGCAGCTACTGGCCGGTCTCCTGACCGAAACCAGCACGATGTCGGTCGCCCTTGAGGACGAGCCTGGAAGCACGATGGCACAGATATTCAGCCTCGATGCGTACACGCTTGCCCACAGCCCGCAGCTTGCGTTCTGGATCACGGCGTCGGTGCAATCGCTGAGGCCGGGCGTGGATGCCATCGATAGCGTCCTCAGCATTGCGTTGCGGCCGTCGGAAGACTGCTATCGGTTCGAGCGCGACGGCGCCACCCCGGTGCCGACGGCGAACACCATGCTACTGGCCGCCGGTGACGCGAGGCGGGCGTACTTCAAGATCGAGCGTTTCGACATCGACGGCGTGGCGGTTGACGGCGAAGTGCCGCAGGACGTCACCGTCAACTCGGCCCTGCTCGAGATGGACGTGGCGGAATGGGTTGCCGGTTCACCGGACCTGACGCCCGCGTTTCGCCCGTACAACACGGTGATCCAATTGCACTTACTCTCAGAACAGTTCGATTCGGACTCCGCGAGCCAGAACCGGTTGGAACCGATCGGCAGAGGCAACATCGCGGGCGCGGGCTTCGACGTGATCCAAGGCTCCGGGAGTTCGGACTCGACGCGGGTATTCCAGATCGCCGACGTCCTGGAGCGATGGTGGCACGGCGACATCCCCAACAACGGCCTGGCGGTCTCGCTGATCGGCGAGGACTGGCACGTGAACGCGATAGAGATAGAGGATATGCGTCTCGTTGTGATCGTCACCACCCAGCCGACGGAGGGCGAATAATGCGTCAGAAGATCGTCGGTCTGTTCTTGGTCGCACTGACACTCGCGCCCGGCCTCGCGTCGGCAAACTCGATCTTCTCGTACCACCCTTCCGGGATCGGCTATTGGGCCGTCCGCGGCGACGCAAGATCGATGGGGATGGGCGGCGCGTCGCACGCGGTCTACGATTTCGGGAACCCGTTGGGGTCGAACACCGCGGCACTGACTGCGTTCGATAGGACCGCTCTGACGGTCAGCTTTCTCAGCCAGAAGCGATCGGTTCTGGATGCGAACGGACTCTACGGAGTGTTTCACGAGCAGCATCCGCGCGTCTTCAGGGCGGTTGTGCCCGTAGCCTTCGGCGTGGTGCTCGGAACCGGTTTCGAGCCGCTGAGCGACGTGCGCGTGATCTGGTCCAGCAGCGGCACGTACGATGGTGTAGACACGCGAGATTCGCTGGAAGCGTCGGGCGGCCTGTGGAGCGGAACGATAGAGCTCGCGCGACGTTTCGGCGACGTGTCCGTCGGCGCACGGTGGCGGGTCGTGCGAGGTCGGATTATCACGGAATGGCGCCGTACCGTGCTCGACGTCGGCGCGCCACTTGCGACGTCGACGCTTGTCTCGCGCGAGTTCTCCGGGAACATCTTCGGACTCGGGGTGCTGTATCACTTCGGTGACGGCTGGACCTTCGGGGCAGCCGTCGATCTCCCGTCGTCTCTCACCGAGAGCCGTACGAGCTCGCTAGGCACTCGCGTGCCGAGCACCTTCACCCCGTCGCATGAGGAAGGCTTCCCGATATCGGCAGATCAGAACGACACCACGCACTCGTCGCTCGACATGCCGCTGGAGTTGGCCTTTGGCGCCGCGTGGAAGAACGGCCGGCAGGTGACAGCTTCGTTCGAGGCGGCGTACAGGCAGTGGTCGCAGCTATCGAGCAAGTTCACGGACACCTGGCGGCTTGGCGTGGGTGCCGAGGTAAGGCCGTCGGTGGACTACACGTCGTTCTTGCCGCTCCAATGGCCGTACCGAGTCGGCCTGAGATGGGAACAGCACTACACGCCATCGCAGAACACCGTCAGCGGATGGTTCGTGACCGGGGGCAT
>CAZSJP010000641.1:0-3263 GCA_964606675.1 uncultured bacterium | reverse complement strand
GGAGTTCTACCGGCTCAATACCGCGATTGCCGAGGACACGGCCGCCCTGAGACACGATATGGTCGAGGAATACGATACGCTCCGCCAGACAACACTGGACGACTTCCTGGCGAGGACTGCGGACGGATACTGCGTGCCGGAGGAGCAGTACGCGCTGCTCAACGACACGCTCTTCGTGTTCGACGGCCAGTTCGAACCGTCGGAGATGCGTGGACTGATGGCGGAGCAGATGGAGCGCTTGTACCGGCGGATGACCAGCGCGGCCAAGGCGGCGGATCGGAACGGCAACCCCGATGCCGGCGACCGGCTGGCGGATATCTCGGCGAGTGTCCGCGCAGCGGTCTGGCGTCGCGACCGCGGCAGGTGCGCAGTGTGCCTCGCCACGGAGGACCTCGGGTTCGACCATGTCATCCCGCGCTCGGACGGTGGCTCAACTATGGCGCGCAACGTGCGAATTCTCTGCACTCGTTGCAGCGAGAAGAAGAATGCCCAGGCTGCACTCGACGATCTGCACAGGCCCTCGGACAACCTATCCGGCACGCTCAGTCTCTTCGACACAGACCTCGGGGCCCCACCCCGGGCGGATCGAACGCCGTCGAGTCGGTCGAATGGTAACGGTTCGGCGCCCTAGAACGGCACGGATATTGCGCCGGGAGAGTTAGTGCCTTCTGGCCGTGCCGCCCTGGCCATCCATTGAACGGATCCTGCAACGGATGGCCGACATCGGAGCCCTGTGGTTCGAGCGGCGAACCATCGAGGTCGGACGAACCGGTAGACCTGCGCCCTACGATAGCGACACACCGCACTATGGACGATGTTGCGAAGGACACTGTACCGAGCGAATTGGCGGAGTTGCGTGGGCGCGTCGCCGAACTGGAGGCGAACCGTCAGGAAGAGTTCTACCTGACGGTCTTCAGGGGCAACCATGCGATCATGTTGCTGGTCGATCCCGAGACTGGCGACATACTCTACACGAGCCTCTCGGCGTGTTTCTTCTACGGCTATCCGCATGCCGAGTTGATGTCGATGCGAATCCACGATATCAGCGAAGTGCCCGACGACGAAGTTGATCGACGGCTCGCGAGCGCGATGGTCGACGAGCAGGCCGGGTACGATACGAGGCACCGTCTGGCCGGCGGCGAGGTGAAAGACGTAGAGGCCCACACCGCGCCCGTCGTCATCCGGAACGGAATTCTACCTTACGTTCTCATTCACGACATCTCTGAGCGAGTGCAGTCCCAAAATGAGATTCGGGAACATCAGGAACACGTGAAGAATCTGTACCCGGGCTACGTTGCCCGCGGCTGGGCGTGCTGTCCCGGAACCAGCGGCGCTCGAGTGCCCGAATACCCGCGGCCCTGTCACTCTTCGCGTGTCGCCGCTGACCGAGACCGTCGGCCCTTGCCTTCTCCGGCTCGATTCTGCACTATTTGGCGCAGTCAACGTCCTGTCTAACTGGGTGTTGCGACATATGAATCTTACTGCACATAGAGATTCTGGTGCCAGACGCGCGCCGTCTGATCGGGGGGTCGATGAAGGACGAGAGGAAGACGAAGTCGCAGCTTGTGGCGGAACTGGACCGGCTGCGCCGGCGCGTCGACGAGTTGGAGACGCTGGCGGCTGAACAGTCAGGCAGCCAGGCAGTAGTCGCCGCGCTACCGGACTGGGTAGCGCGTGTCAGCCGGGACGGCGTGTACCTCGGCATCAGGCCGCCGACCACGCACCCACACCACGACTCGCGCGATGAGCCCATCGGGTCCAGCATCAGTGTGTCCGGAGCACCGGCACAGGTTATCGACGACACTATGCGGGCGATCGAGGCCGCGCTGGCGACGGGCGAGCCGCAGACGTACGAGTACACGATCGACGTTGGCGGGGTCACCAGAACGTTCAAAGTGAGAGTCGTACCATCGGGTGACGATGAGGTACTTGTCGTCTCCCGCGACATCACCCGGAACCGGCTGGCCCAGGCGTCCCGCCGCGACCACGTGCGTTTCCTCGAGGGCCTGGAGGAAATCGACCGGGAAATCCGCCAGTCGACTGATGTGGAGCGCGTCATGCAGGCTATTCTCGAAAGAACGCTTGCGATCTTCGGCAGCGACCGCATCCGTCTGATCCACCCGTGCGATCCGGAAGCCAGAGCGGTAACCGTTCGCATGGAGCGATCGAGAGCAGGCTACGAAACCGAGGAGGCCGCGTCGCGCCATGTGCCCGTGAACAGCCGTCTGGCAGATGACTTGCGAGTGGTGCTCGGCTCCGAGCTGCCCGTTGCGTTCGGGCCGGGCGCAGACCACCCGGTACCGGATAACCTCACCGGGAGGCTCTCAATTCGGTCTCGCATGGCGATGGCGCTCCATCCCAAAGTCGGCCCGCCTTGGCTGCTGACCATGCACCAGTGCTCCGGTGAGCGCATCTGGACCGACGAAGACCGACGCCTCTTCAGGGAGATAGGGCGCAGGCTGTCCGATGCGCTCAGTGGCCTGCTGTTCCTGGAGGACCTGCGAGAGAGCGAATCGCGCTTCCGAGCGGTGACGGAGAAGGCCGGCGACATCGTCCTCATCGCCGGGCGCGATGGAAGATACAGCTACGCCAGCCCCTCTGTCGCACAACACGGGTACGCACCGGAGGAGATAGTCGGCCGAGAGCCGTCGGACTTCATTCACCCCGACGACCTGGACGATCTGCGGGCGGCCGTGCCGTCCTGGCCCCAGGAGCAGGGCGCGGCGGTCGTCCTGCCCGAGTTCCGAGTTCGGCACAAGGACGGTCATTGGCGCTATCTGGAGGGGACGCAGACTTTTCTCCACGGCCAGCCGGGCGTGGACGGCGTCGTATTCAACGGCAGAGACGTCACGGAACGTAAGGAGGCCGTGGAAGCGCTTCGCCGGAGCCAGGCAAGTCTGGCGAAGGCCCAGGAGATAGCGCACGTCGGGAGCTGGGAGCAGGATATGGCAACTGGCGGCATCCGATGGTCCGACGAGATGCGCCGGATCCTGGGCGTCGCTCCGGACGAGCAACCCTCGGCGGAGCTTGTTGTCCGGATGCTCGATCCGCATGAGATGCCCACGTTCGAGGCGAACATGCGCGAGCTCCTCGGAGGCCGTGGGGTGATGAGCGTCGAGCACAGCATCACGAGGCCCGACGGAACTGTGCGGCACGTATTTTTCCGGGGCGAGTCGGAGTTCGACGACGCGGGCGCGCCCGTGCGCCTCATGGGCACCGTTGAGGACATCACCGAGCGCAAGGAGGCAGAGGAGGCGCTGCGC
>CAZSJP010000640.1:0-3270 GCA_964606675.1 uncultured bacterium | reverse complement strand
TCGACAAAGAGATCGCCATCCTCGGATTCTTCCGCGTCGCCAGCTCGCTCGTCACGGGGATATTGCAGCAGGAGCACGACCTGAAGGACAAGATCGTCGTCGTCGACTTCAACCCCGACGTGCACCGGAAGTTGCAGGCGCTCGGGATCAAAACGATCTACGGCGACATCGCCAACATGGACACGCTCCACCACGCGGGCATCGAGGGCGCCAAGATCGTCATATCCACGATCCCGGACACGATTCTCAAGGGCACCGACAATCTTGTCATGATCAAGCAGATAAAGAAGATCTGTCCGCACGCGCAGATCGTCGTCACGGCGGAGAGCCCCGCGCGCGCCCTCCAGATGTACGACGAGGGCGCCGACTACGTCTTCCTGCCGCGCATCCTGTCCGGCGAGCACCTCATCCCCGTGGTGGACGATCTGCTCGTGAAGGAGGACGCGAACCTGAAAGCGGAGTCAATCGAGGCGCTCGAGGCGAGGCAGGAGGTCATCGCCATCTAGGGGGATAGCGCATGACACCGTTTCGCCCAAGCGCGCTCTCGGTCCGGCGGGCGATAGATCGTCTGGCGCTGACGATCGGTCTCGCGACACTGGCCGCATGCGCACCGATACCGCTCGGAGGCGCCGGTCCGTCGGGCTTGCCCGGCGCGGGTGGCGCGCCGATCCGCATCGGCCTGTTGCAGGGCGTTCGCGTCGCAACGGTAGAGTGTTCGGAGACCATGCGCGTATCCGCTGGCGCCGGGACTCTTCACGGCAAACGATTCGTCCTTCGCGCAGGCTCCGGACGTATCTCGATCAGCGGCTCCGGCGGCGACGGCCGCGGCACAAAGGTCACGTGCGAGGCAGCATCCCCTATCAAGGTCGATGGCACGGCGTACCGTGGCGCAGTTGAAGTATCGCTCCGCTCCGGGGCGATGACGGTTGTCAACATCGTTGGCCTCGAGGATTACGTCTCGGGGGTAGTGCCGAAGGAGATCGGCTATCTGAAGTCCGAGGAAGTCGAGGCGATGAAGGCGCAGGCGCTTGCGGCGAGAACATACACCGTCGCGCATCTCGGCCGACGCGCGTCAAGCGGGTTCGATCTCTATAGCGACACGCGCGACCAGGTATACGGTGGGGTCTCGGTCGAGAGCGACGTCGGGAACCGTGCGGTAAGGGAGACCGCCGGTTTGGTGATGACGCACAACGGACGGCCCATCCAGGCGTTCTTCCACAGCACGTGCGGCGGATCGACGGCCAACATCGAAGACGTCTGGGAATCCGAGCCGGTGCCGTACCTGCGAAGAACGTACGACGCCGATGCCGACGGGGAGTTCAACTGTCGGGGATCGCGGCATTTCCGTTGGACGGAGACCTATTCGGCCGCCGCAGCCCGCGAGATGATCTCCAGCAACCTTCGGAGGGAGGTGCCGGGCGCTCCTCGGGACGTCGGCCGCATCCGCGAGGTCGTGGTGGACGCTCAGGCATTGAGCGGACGGGCGCAGAGCGTTCGGGTAACCTCCGACAACGGCACTTGGGTCGTCAGGAAGAAGAAGATCCGCGCTGTTCTGAGAAGACGGTCCGATGGCGAGGACAGGCCTCTTCGGAGCACCTACATCCGCATTCTCAACGACCGGACTCCCGATGGCTACCTCAGCCGCGTCGTGATAAGCGGCGCCGGCAACGGCCATGGGATCGGCATGTGCCAATGGGGTGCCATCGGGATGGCACGTGCCGGCCGGAGCGCCGAGCAGATAGTACGGAAGTATTACCGCGGGACCGAGTTGTCGCTCTATAACGGCGGCAACATGGCATCGGTCGCAAACCTGGAGGGCTCACGATGAGACCGCGCGTACAACGCTTCTATGGGTGTGTCGTTGCCGCCGTCGCAGGGCTGACCTTCGTCGGTTGTCCAGCCGTGCCGCCACAATCCGGGCCGCCGCCGATGCCGGAGTCGGCAGACGAGGCGAGCACCACTGTTACCGAAGCCGACGGCAGCGGCGAGACCGCTGCGCCGGTTCTTCCGGACCCTCGGCCGGAGCTTGGCCCGGCCCCTGAGGCCGCGCCGACTCCTGTGCCCGTGGTTGCGGCAACGCCTGCGGTCGTCGAGGCCGCGCCGACGTATCCGACGCCGGCTGCCACAGGCGGTATGGCGCGGCAGGTGTACAGCCTGCAGGTCGCCTCGCTATCGTCACAGGGTGCCGCCGAAAGCATGGCCCGGCGCGTCCGGTCGACGGTGACCGATCCGGTCGACGTCGTGCAGGAATCCGACGGCAACTGGCGCGTGTACGCCGGTCGCGCCGATGACCGTGGCCCGATAGATGCGCTCAAGGAGCGCCTCGTGTCCGCGGGCTTCGATGGATGCTGGACCAAACAGCGGACCATCGGCGGTGCGGCTCCTTCCGCATCGTCGGCGGTGCAGGCTGCGCCTTCAGCGCCACTGACCGGGGTCGTATTCAGTGTGCAGGTGTTCGCGGCAGCCGAGGAAGGCAACGCCCGTCGCACGGCCGACGTGGTGCGTGGCAGAACGCGGATGGCGGTTGAAGTGGTGCAAGTCGGTGCGCTGTGGAAGGTTTTTGTAGGGCGTAGTCAGACGCGTGAGCCCATCGACGTCGAACGTGACAGGCTGCGTTTGGCCGGCTATCCCGAAGCGTGGACTCAGCAGCGCTCGGGCGGCTGAACCGCGGGCCTTTAGCCCTATGCCTGCCGTTCGGCTTCCCAGATCGCGATGATGGTCTCGCAGCGTTCGCGGTCGCGCAACAGTTCCATACGGCGCTTGAACACGCGCGACGTATCGGGTAGCTCTTCGAGTTGGCGGCCCACGATGATGAGCCGCTTGCGAAGCTCCTCGATGTCGGATTCCGTCATCTTCCTGCTGGCACGACGCCAGGCAAGTCGTTTCCACCAGCCCCGCAGGCCCTTGTGCCACCGACGGGATGGTATCGCCGATGCGTCGTCTAAGCTCATCCCCACAACAAACCCCCCAGACCAACACCTCGTAGGCTTCCGCTCGCCCATGCGAGAGTCGGCGTACCGACCGATGCCGGATATTCGGCGGCAGCGGCCTCGCAGTTCATGCCGCGTTAGCGTTGCCGGACTTGTGGTATTCCTGAAGCGATCGCACGTCGAGGTCCTTCCGTCGCACGGCCTCAATGCCTCCAACCGCGGCGTTCGCGGCCGCGACGCTGGTCACGTACGGCAGGCCTCGTCTGATGGTTTCGCGGCGAATGGCGATCTCGTCGCGCGTTGACGACTCGCCCTGCGGCACGTTGATGACGAACGCCAC
>CAZSJP010000639.1:0-3276 GCA_964606675.1 uncultured bacterium | reverse complement strand
CTTATGCCCGGCGAGCGGGGATGGCGCGCCATGCTGGAGCATCGCCAGAGCGGCGTGCCCGTGGATGACGATGTTGTGGCCGACATCGAGGGGGTAGCGGCCGAGTTGGGCGTCGGCGTGGATTGGGGGTAGGTGACGCGCTGCCGAGCTGAGCCCCGCCTTGGCGCCGATGCTCACATGCCGGGTATCCTCGGCGGCTTACTCGCCTTCGATCTCGAACAGGAACGTGCACGGCCTCTTGCCGCCGCTCGAGAGCGCGGACGAGCGAACTGTGCACGAGAGCTCGCGGCCCAGAGCGATCTGGAGGTGATGCTTCGCGTGGCCACCGCAGCAGTAGCAGTACGTGACCGACAGCGGCTCACTCGCTTTGGGTAGGCAAACGCACTTGTATGCCGGAAGCCCGTCGGGGCTGAACGAGACGAGTATCTTGCCGTCTACGCGACGCTCCACGCTGTGGCCAAATACGAACTTCGCTTCGTTGGCGGCTGCGATCCGGCCGTTCAGGCCATCGTGCTCTCTCGCTATCGCCTTCGAGGCGGCGAGGCGCTTCCCGCCCAAGCAGCACGCGCAGGCTTCACGGACCGCGTGTCGGGTGTCGCGATCCAGTAGCTCGTCCATGCGGCACATAGCTGTCCGCATCCAGTCTGCCTTGCGCTCCGGCTTGGTGCCGCGCTTGATCGACTCGCCGCCCTCCATGATACGGGCTGTCACGTCCGCGGGTATTCCGGCTCGCCCAAGCTCCTCGCTCAACTTGCCGATTCGGCCATACTCGTATTGTCTCATGACGCGCCTCTCTCTGCCGTACGGGCAACCCGCTCGCTTCTTGCAGCTATCCGGTGGCCGCGCTGCCTACTGTCGTCGCTTGCCGTCAACGTCGATGACCTGGTATCGCAAGCCCGCGCTGTCGATGGCCACCTGCACGAAGTGATGGTACGCCGTATCGCCGCCCATGAATCCGCCCAGCCCGTGGTTCGTGCCCGCGCCGCCGGTGAGTATCTGCTGCACACCGTCGTGGACCTGCACGTCGAACGCGATGATGTGGCTGCATAGGTACGCCGCAACGCCGTGCCGCACCAGCACGTCCCAGAACGCACGACCTTCGTCCGGCACGATCGCCCAGAGAGGGTATTCGTCGTAGCCGTTGACAGGATGCACCGGGTGGTGCCCGACGACCAACTTGTGGCGTGCGTCGGCGTTCTGCGCCAGCACTCGGTCGAGCCATTCATGCTCGACGTGGCCGTATCCGCCCAGGCCGGAGAAGCTCGTGTTGACGAACACGAGTAGCAGGTCGCCGCGCCTGACCCAATACGATAGCCCGATCTGATCCGCCGGGCCGTTCTGGGGCAAGTGCGGGAACGTTTCGTACCAGACCTTCTCGTGGGTGGCGCCGGCGGTGTCGTGGTTGCTGGTGCAATTGTACACCGGTGTGCCGGCGTTCGTCGCCCACGCCATCTCGCGCTCGGTGAAGTGCTTCCACTGGTGACGAAGCTCGTCGATGTCGTCGGTTGCGCCCCATATCGCATCGCCGGCGAATACGATGAACTCAGGTGCCGGATTGAGCCGTCCGATGGCTGCGTTGATGGCTGCGAAGACGCGCTCGTTCGGCTTGCCCGGGCGACCGGAGCAACAATCGCCGTACAGGACGAACCGGTGGCCGTCGAGCCTGGTGGGCTCGTTAGGCCCGGCGGCTATGTCCGGTTCGATGGTGGCGATGGGTTGTGGCGACGCCTCGTGCCCGGCGCTCATCTCGACTGTGCTCCCTACCAGACGTTCCGACACGCGCAGTGCGAACGCGGCACTCGGGTGTCGGACAGCCTATCACGCGGGGCCGGCGATCCAGTCTGTCTGCAATGCCGGCCGTCGCCTGCCGATCTCACAGGCCGGCCAGGGCGAACGGCCGATGGCTCGTCGACCCGTCACCCAGCTTAGTCCGGCTTCGGTCCAGCTTGCTCCGGCTCCGGTCCAACTTGGTCGGGCTCCGGTTGTGCTTGCCCGGCGTATCTGCGCTTGATCCTGGCGCGAACCCGGCGCAATCCCATGAAACCTTTGTACAACCCCCAGGTCATGGCAAGGGCCATCACCCAGCCAACGACCGCACTGATGTCGCCGTCACCAACGACCTCGCCCATGTCGCCGTCACGGCCGCTGATCGCGAAGTACGGCATCAGGACGATCTGGATGGCGACAGAGAACCCGAAGAACCCCACTATCCCTTGCGCAATCGCGAGAAGGAGAACGATGATACGTCCGCCCACCGACATCGAGCCAACCGGCACGTCTTCGTCCTCTGGCTTCGGCGGCTTGAGGTGAGGCTCCTCCGCCGGCTCCTCCGCTGGAGGCGCTTCACGGAGTTCGGGCAGCGGCGACGGGGGCACGCTGTCGCTCTTCGGCAGGCCGACCTCGCGTTTCAGGGCCTCCACCTCGAACTGCAGCTTCAGCACCTCCAACGTCTCCCGCTTCCGGGCCAGTTCGCGCCGGTCCCTACCAGCCCCGGTGACCGCGCGCCACGCCTCCATCAACCGAGGTACCATCAGCAGTAGAACTAGTGCCGACGCCAGCATGTAATTCCACGGCGACGGTATGGTCGACAGAAAGGTTGTCAGGCCGTGGAAGTCCATCTCGTCTCCTCCCCAACACGGTTCAAGGCCCCGCCCCAACGGGGTAGGCCGCACGCCGCAACCGGACACGCTACTGCCCTGCCGCTACTACACCATATACCGGCTGTCAAGAACTAATCGGCGAACCCGAACGCGTATAGCTCGGCGGCCTTCAGGTAGACCTTCATGCGCACCTCGTCGCCGGCGAATCGCGACACGTCGCCATTGCCGCGCCAGGTTACCGCGTGATCCACGCTGTCGACGTGAATCGGGTCGCAGTCGTCCTTTGCGTACCCCGCGAACGGCCTGCCGTCGCCATCGCACAGCTCGACCGACGCGTAGCTCGGATTGCCCTCGGTGTCGACTCCGGCGGCGTCGATGTTCAGACTGAGCGTGCTGCCGTCGAATCTGACACGCGTCGTTTCGAGCACGCCTTCTGTGTCGACGCTGTCTATGGACGCAAATCCTTCCTTGCGCAGTTTCGCGAGCCCCGTGCAGCCGGTTCGCAGGCTCGTGCCGTGGCCCGCGTCCCACCCGCCGTAGTAGTACCACCACTCATCGCCCGACGGACTCACGACCGGACGGTTGGCGATGCCGCAGATCTGCCCCCAGTCCCATTCGCCCTTCCGGCCGCACGGCAGCGCGAACTGCCGCGTGGGGATCTGCCATGGCTCGTTCC
>CAZSJP010000638.1:0-3276 GCA_964606675.1 uncultured bacterium | reverse complement strand
GGCCAGGCGATAGTCGACCCTGCGTTCAACAACTATCTTCGCGACACGTTTCAGCTTACGGCGGGCGCGCGCGGCGAGTTGGAGTTCCCACGCGAGCTTCCCGGCTTCCTCGTCGCGATGACGAGTGGCCTCCTGTTCTTCCTGCCGGAAGTGCGAACCGCCGCGGTGGCTTTCGGTGCGGCCGCGCTCGGCACCGCCGGGCTGGCGTGGGCCGGGGCCAACTACGGCTTCATGATCCTGTTCATGGTGCTCTGGTCGGCCGGGTTCCACCTCCTCGGCCCGATGCGCGCCTCGATCGTTATGGATTTCGCCAAGGACGGCAGACTGGCAACCATGCTCGGTAAGATCGGCGGCGTAACTACCGTGGCGTCGATTCTCGGAGCCCTTGCGGCGTGGGTGCTGTTCCAGAAGATGACCCGTGGCCCTGAGATGTACAAGGTCGCGTTCGTTCTCGGGGCGTCGGTGACGGCGTTGGGCGCCGTGTTCGTGAGCCGGATGAAGGTGCACGCCAGCCGTGACGCTCGGCAGAGGCCCAAGCTGGTTTGGAACTGGCGGTACCGGGTCTACTACGCTCTGTCGGTGCTCTTCGGCGCGCGCAAGCAGATATTCATCACGTTCGCGCCGTGGGTGCTAATAACTGTGTTCGGGCAGGGACCATCCACGTTCGCCGCGCTGGCGGTGACGGCGGCGACCCTCGGCATCGTGTGGAACCCGCTGATCGGCAGGCTCATAGACAGGTTCGGCGAGCGCCTCGTGCTGATGGTCGACGGGCTACTCCTCGTCGCGGTGTGTGCAGGCTACGGCTTCGCCCACCGCCTGGGCACCGACGGCTTGGCGCTGGGGATAGTCTACTTCTGCTTCGTCACCGACCAGATGCTGTTTGCCGTCGGCATGGCCCGCACGACGTACATCCGCAAGATCGCGCTGAAGCCCGATGACGTCACGGCGAGTCTTTCGCTCGGCGTCACGCTCGACCATCTGGTGTCGATGTCCATCCCGATGCTGGGCGGCGCTACGTGGATGCTGTTTGGCTTCGAGTACGTGTTCGTCGGAGCGGCTACGCTGGCGCTGCTCAGCAGCATCACGGCATCGTTCGTCAGGATGCCGGAGGAGGGGCCGGCCCAACCGGAGTACGCGACGGGGGTGTGAGATGTCGGAAGTGCGGTGCCGTCTCATGATGGCCATGACGGCCGACGGCAAGATAGCTACGTCGGCTCGCGAGGCGGCACGGTTCGGTAGCGGCGAAGACAAGCGCCGGCTCGAGGATCAAGTCGCGTGGGCCGACGCGCTTGTCATCGCCGCCGGGACGATCCGCGCGTATGGCACCACATATCGCGTCGCGCGGCCCGATCTGGCCCGCCGGAGGCATGCCGACGCGGTCGCCGAACAGCCAACCACCGTCGTGGTAACCAACTCGCTCGACCTCTCGACCGAGTTGCCTTTCTTCACGCGTCAGGAAGTGCCTCGCATCATCGCGACCCTGGCGAGGAACGAGTCGGCCGCGCGGAACGCGTTCGGCCGTCTGGCGGACATCGTCGTCGCAGGCGACAACGCGGTCGACCCGGCGGCCCTCTACGCACGTTTGGATCGCCTCGGCATGCGCAAGGTTCTGGCGCTCGGTGGTGGCAGGCTGAACTTCGATCTGGTTGCTGCGGGAGTCGTGGATGAGATCCACATGACCGTCTCGCCGATGCTGTTCGGCGGCTCGGACGCCCCGACTCCGATGGACGGGCCGGGGTTCCCACTGGCGGACGCTCGACGGTTGCACCTGGTGGGGTCGGACGCCGTCGGCGACGAAGTGTTCCTACGGTACGACGTGGCGCACGAGGTGTGATCGCGTCCGGCCTTGCGACACCGCGCCAGCGCAGCCGGCGAGCCGATCCCTCGACAACAGGGGCGGTATAGCGTATATTTGTTTGCTAGGGTGCAAAGACTTGGGAGCGGAGGCCACGTGATACGCAGCATGACCGGCTTTGGCCGGGGGCAGGCGGACGATTCGGTTCTTTCGCTTGCCGTTGAGATTCGGTCGGTGAATGGTAGATACGCGGATGTCGGCGTCCGTCTGCCGCGAAGTCTTGCGGCGCTTGAGGATGCGGCCGCGGAGAAGGTCCGGAAGCGCGTGAAGCGTGGGAAGGTATCGGTCTCCGTGACGATCGAGTCGCCGAACGGTCGTCAGCCGGGAAGCGATCGCGAAGTGGTTGTCGACCTCGAGCTTGCAGAAGGCTATAGGCGCGCTTTCGAGGAATTGCAGCAAGGCCTGGGCCTCGACGAGCAAATCGGCTTGGATGCTCTCGCACGCATGGGCGACGTCATCGTCGTTCGTCAGAGCGAGATTGACGAGGGCGCTGCCGCGCGGCTCGTGGAAACGGGTCTGGACCTGGCGCTCGACGAGCTCGATTCCATGCGATGTCGCGAAGGCGACGCCTTGGCGGTCGATTTCCGCGAACGGCTCGCCGCACTAGCGGAGCTAATCGAGCAGGTGGAGACCCGCGCGCCGGAACGCGTTGCCGAGCACCGGGCGAGGCTGAAAGAGAAGATTGCCGCCATGCTCGACACCGACACGGTGGACGAGCAGCGCATCGCGATGGAAGTAGCCCTCTTTGCGGACCGTGCAGACGTCACGGAGGAGTGCGTGCGGTTTCGGTCGCACGTGGCTCAGTTCGAGACCTTGTTGAGTGAGGACGTCGCGGGTCGCAAGCTCAACTTCCTGCTTCAGGAGCTGAACCGGGAAGCGAACACGATCGGATCGAAAGCCAACGACGCCGGGATATCGCATCTGAGCGTGCAGATGAAAGACGAGATAGAGCGGATGCGCGAGCAGGTGCAGAACATCGAATAGGGGATGAGGCACATGGCAGTGGGACCGCGCGGATTCGCCCTGGTCATCTCCGCCCCCTCGGGGACGGGCAAGTCATCGATCACCAGGGCGGTTCTCGAAGCCAACGACAACTGCACGCTATCGGTGTCGGCCACAACTCGGACTCCGCGCGAGGGAGAAGTCGACGGCACAGACTATTTCTTCGTCTCCCGCGACGAGTTCGAGAGGAAGATGCGCGATGGAGAGCTGATCGAGTGGGCCGAGTTCGCCGGCAACTACTACGGCACTCCGCGCACGTTCGTTGAGAAAGTCAAGGCGCACGGCGGAGTAGTGATCCTGGACATAGACATTCAGGGCGCAGGCCAGATGCGGCGCACGATGCCCGATGCGGTAACGGTTTTCGTCGCGCCGCCGGCGAAGTCCGCCATCACGGCTTCGAGTTCCGATTCCGGCATCTG
>CAZSJP010000637.1:0-3283 GCA_964606675.1 uncultured bacterium | reverse complement strand
CGAGTGATTCGCCGGTCGGTGGGATGGCTCGACTTCCGCACGCACCAGAGCGTGATCGAGTCGGGCTGCGCGATGTTCAGCGCCGACCAGTGGATCGCTTCGTCGCCAAGCCCGTCGATCGTGCTCGATGGCGCCGGAGAGGACACCCCTCGAGGCATACCGCTCGGCATGGTCCGTGTGGTCCATCCGAGCCGACCGACGATGCGACGCGCGGCCGACCGGCTCATCGAGGCGCTCTCGACCCACGGGATCACCGCCACGCCATACCTCGACGACGAAACGAACGATGGCGACCTGTTGCACACGGACCATGTCATCGCGCTCGGAGGCGCCGACCAGAACGAATGGGTGCGCGCTCAAGAGTTCGCTACGGCCACCGGAACGCGATCCGTCCGCGACGCGAACCTCGGCGATGGCATGCATCAGGTGGTGCCGGCGCTTGTTCTCTCCGGGGCGTCCGACGATGCCGTGGGTGACGACGTCGACCGTCTGATCGCGGAGCTTGCCGAAGGCGCCGTCGCCGTCGCTGCGGCGGACGTCGAATCGGACGCTGTAGTGCGGCTGGACGATGCCGGCTTGGCAGTGATCAACCGAGGCACGGTATCGGCGAGCTGCGAGTCCGACGGGTCGCTCTTCCTGGCACTGCATCACGCGGCCGGTTGGTGCGACTGGGCCACGCCGCTCTATACGGGAGCGCCGTTCGTTCCCGAGCGCAAGACGACCGTGCATCGCTATTCGCTGCAGCCGTTCGAGGGATCGTGGCGCGACGCGCGCATCCCCGAAAGCGCATCGGCGTACAACCGCCCCATGACCGCCGTCGCCGCGACCTCGCACGAGGGCAGCGTGCCGGCGGACCGCCAGTGGTTGCGGATCGATTCGGAAGGGGCGCTGCTCTCGGCCATGAAGCCGACGGGGCAGCCAAGTGCCAAGCTGCATACCCAGACCATGGATGCCGCGGAGGGCACGATCCTGCGCCTCTGGAACTGGTCGGGGCGCGACGAGAGTGTGCGTGTAGCGTTCTCGACGCCGCTCATGGGCGGGCGGCTGTGCGACTTGGCGGAACGACCGGGGCCGGACCTGCAAGCGGACGGCACAATTCGGCTCGAACTTGGCGCCAACTCGGTGGAGACCATCGAGATAGCCCCTACTCGCTACGAAGATGCCACGCCTCCCGCGAGGAATGCGCCCGTTTCGGATCAGAGCGCGGAGGGGCGCTGGTGGCTGCACAACGCAGGTGCCGCCCCGATGGGCAACATGCAGGCTGCCGTGGCCGTCAGAGGCGATATCCTGCCCGATGAGGACGGTGTAGCGCGGGTGTCCGTTGCCAACAACATGGCCGATGCGCCCCTCGCCGGTACCATCCGTCTGGTGACTCCGCAAGGATGGGTTGTCGTTCCGGGCGAGATCGAGGTCGATCTTGCGCCGCTTGCCGGCGCCGTTTCCGATATCGCGGTTCGAGCGAGCTGTGCAGGTCGGCTCCGGGCGGAACTGACGGTCGGCAGCATAACGTACCGGGACAGTCTGACAGTCGGGGAGGTGGCCGATATCGACCTCTCCGTTTGCTCCGAATCCGATCGCATCGTGGCGCGCGTGTCGAATCCGTCAGCGGACAGTCTGTGCGCCATGGTGACGCTGGTGACCCCGCTGGAAGCATGGCCCGCGGCCGAGGAGTACGTCCGATATCCAGTCGAGTTCATGGACCGTGAGATCGAGTTGGCACCGCGAAGCACCGAGGAAATCGTGATTGAGACCCCGCCGGATGCACTCCGAGAGGCGTGGGCATTCGTTAGGGTAGCCGCGGCCGGCAAGTGCACGTACAAGCGGGTGCCCGTCTCGCATCGCGCGGAGAGCCGCGACATGGCCGACGGAAGTCAAGCTCTGTCCGCAGCCGCGGCGGATTCGTCTCTGGCCATCGGGTCGGCCGAAACGAGCGCCTCATTCACGCGGCACTACGACCCACCCGCCGGGTGCTCGCCGTCGCCGGTTGCCGGCGTTCGAGCGTACTGGACGACGGAGCTTGACGCCGACGCCGACGCGGAGGGCTCGGCCACGCTACGACTGGGGATATTGCCCGCCGAGGTCAGGTCGTTCACGCGGCCGGAGGACATCCACGTCGCGGCGTGGGACGGCGGCTGGCGGCAGGTGCCCACGGCATTCGACGACCGCACGTGGACGTTGACGGCCACCGTCGACGCAGATGCGATCGCAGGGAAGAAGGCGTGGACCATCGCCGGTGAGAGCGACGTCGTCTGGCGGACGAACGTCGGTCGCCGCTTTTTCGACTGCAACCCTCACGTTGCCGACATCGATCGCGACGGGGCGCCCGAAGTTGTCGTCGGCACCGCGTTCGGCGGATTGTATGTCCTTGACGCGACCGGTGGCGTGCGGTGGCACAGGAGCTTTGGCGGCTGGGCATGGCCGTCTGTTACATTCGCGGTGGCGGACGTAACCGGCGACGGACGAAGCGAGATCGTCGCTGCGTCCAACGACAGGTCGGTTGCGCTTCTAGATTGCGATGGCCGGGTGTTGTGGCGACATGACGATCTGCCGCTCTCGATCAAGCGTGCGCCGGCAGTGGCCGACGTCGACGGCGACGGGATGCCGGAAGTGCTCGTATCGAATCAGGATGTTGGGGTCTACGCCTACCGCGCGGACGGCGAACCGATGTGGATCGCGAACCTCGATTCCGCCATGCTCTCATCGCCGGTGGCCGCGGATCTGACCGGCGACGGGGCGTCAACGATTCTCGTCAACATCGGGGGCAAGCGGTTGGCGATGCTGGATCCGTCCGGCACGACCATTCGGCAGGTGGAGTTCGCCGAGGGTGGTGCGGCCGGGCGCATAGTCGCCGATCCAGTCGTGGTTGGCAACGTGGGCGAGCGCCGAATCGTGTTCGCCGGCCACGACGGATACGTGAGGCTCCTGGGCAGCGATGGCACCGAAGAGTGGAGCGTGGACCTCGGCTCGCCGGTCCTTAGCGCTCCCGCCGTAGTCACCGATGGCGCCGGGCGAGGCACGATCTACTCGGCTTCGTCCAACGGTACACTGGCGGCGATATCCCTCGACGGGGACGTAATGTGGACGCGCGACCTGCTCGGGTCGGTTCAGGGATCGCCGGTTGCGATCGACGTCGACGGCGACGGGCGAGACGAGATTGTCGTGGGCCTCAGCCGAGACCATTGCACGGTGGTGTACAGCCTCGATGGCGTCGAGACGTGCCGCATGCAGTACGGATCGATCTGGAGCCACGACGTAGCTCTGGGGCCGCCGGATGGCGATGGCA
>CAZSJP010000636.1:0-3288 GCA_964606675.1 uncultured bacterium | reverse complement strand
CCCCGACCTCGTTGGCACGGACAGTCTGCGCCGTGTGGCAGACAGGTTGGTTGACCCCGTCGCTGCGTTGCAAGACGACCGTCAACGGGAGCAACTCATCGGCATGCTGCCGATCGAGAAAGCGGAGGAGCTCTGCCGCCGTCTAGGCCTCCGCTTCGACTCCACCGTGTACGAGCGGCTCGTAGATTGTGGGTCGGATGCACGAGCCCGCGTAGCCATGAGCCACTTCTTCGGGGCAGATGAGGAGGAAAGGGCGCCCGAATCCCATCGCGAATCGGTGCAGGACGTGGACCCGGAGTATGGGCTCTTCGCTCATCAGGAAGATGCCGCAGCGCGAGCGTTGCTGCAGCTTGAGCGGCCACCGCGAAAGACCGTGTTGCATATGCCGACGGGTTCCGGCAAGACCAGAACGGCCATGCACATCGTGGCTCGCCACCTGACTCGGCACAGCGGAACACTTGTTGTCTGGCTGGCACATAGCTCGGAGCTACTGGAGCAAGCAGCAGGAGCCTTCTCGGAGGCGTGGTCTCACCTCGGCAACAGGCCAGTGCCACTGAATTGCTTCTGGGGCGACCACTCGCCAGAACTTGGCTGCATCCGCAGCGGTATGCTCGTAGCCGGTCTGGGCAAGCTGTACGCCGCCTACAAGCGAGATCAGACCATTCTGCCGCGATTGGGTGACCGGGCCACGCTCTGCATCCTGGACGAAGCCCATCAAGCGATCGCGCCGACATATCGATGGGTCGTAGAAGGCATAAGCACGAAGCAACCTCAGAACGCGCTTCTCGGACTGACGGCCACGCCGGGGCGCACCTGGGCTGACGTTGCCGAAGACGCTGAACTGTCGAGCTTCTTCGATGGCTGCAAAGTGACGCTGCAGGTGGATGGCTACTCCGATCCCGTCCACTTCCTGATCGATCAGGGGTACCTCGCCCGAACCGAGTTCAGGAGTTTGGAGTCAGGTACGTCTTTGGTCCTGAGTGAGGAGGAGGCGATCGCCGTAGCGGACGGCCCGGACGTTCCTGAGACCGTCCTCGCCAGACTGGGGGAGGATGAGAGAAGGAATATCCGGATCGCTATGACCCTGGAGAGCATGCTTGAGCGCCACAGGCGGATACTTGTCTTCGCGGCGTCCGTCGAACACGCGCGACTGATAGCTGCTGTGCTGGCAGCTCGCGGTCACGGCGCGAACGTCGTGGCCGCGCAGACCGGTGGTGGGGCACGACGACGGATCATCCGGCAGTATCGGTCGGGGGGCGCCAAACCTAAGGTGATCTGCAACTATGGGGTACTCACGACTGGATTCGACGCGCCGAACACTAGCGCCGCGCTGATCGCTCGCCCGACTCGATCGCTTGTTCTATACAGTCAGATGGTTGGTCGCGCGACACGAGGCCCTCGGGCAGGGGGCAATGACACCGCCGAGATCGTCACGGTGGTGGACACCACCTTGGCAGGCTTTGGCAGCGTCGCAGAGGCCTTCACGAATTGGGAGGATGTATGGCATGAGCGCCAATGAGGAACAGGGCGAATTGGAGCTGAACGAAGTGATTCCCCCGAGCCTTGCGATAAAGGCTATGAGGGACAGCGGGTACAAAAACACGGCGTACGCCCTCGCTGAGCTCATAGACAACTCCGTTCAGGCTGAGGCGACACTCGTTGAGGTGTTCTGCGTTGAAGACCGGCACCTAGTGAAGCAGAATTGGCGGAAGCGGATTACCGAGATTGGGGTACTGGACAACGGCTATGGAATGGATGCCGAGGTGCTGCGTACCGCGCTCCAGTTCGGGAACGGCAAGTGGCTGGAAGATCGCAGTGGGATCGGGCGCTTCGGCATCGGCCTGCCAAACGCGTCGATATCTCAGTGCCGACGAGTTGATGTATGGAGCTGGAAGAGCGGCTGGCGAAACGCCATACACTCGTACTTGGACGTCGATGAAGTAGAGGCTGGCGAGGTCCGGAACCTCCCACAACCTACGCCGCAGGTTCCTCCCGATATGTGGCGAGAACTGTCGGAGGAGTTGGGTGACTCCGGTACGCTAGTGCGGTGGAGCAACTTCGACGAGCATCGGCTGACCTGGAGGGGGTCGCGTGCGACTCTGGAGCACACAAGCAATCAAGCAGGCCGCATGTACAGGAAGTTCATAAGTGACGGCTCTGTGACGATCAGATTCGCCACAGTCGAAGACGGTGTCGTGATCGAGCCGTATGAAGCCCGGGTAAACGATCCTCTTTACCTGATGGCTCCGTCAGTCACGCCCTCACCGTTCGACAGGAAGCCCATGTTCCAGCCGTACGGAGAGAGTGAGGCGAAAGTCCCGATTCCTCTCAACGGAGGCAGCCATGATGTTGTCATCCGCGCATCCTGGGCAAGTGAGGAGACAATGCCCACCAACAGGTCTAGGGACCGCGGCGACGAGCCATACGGCAAACACGCCTCACAGAACATGGGAGTGTCTATCGTCCGAGCAGGTCGTGAACTCCATCTGGACAGGTCCTGGATAAGCAGCTCAGATCCGAGAGAGCGATGGTGGGGGTTGGAGGTCGAGTTCCCACCTGATCTGGACGAGATATTTGGCGTTACGAACAACAAACAGGCCGCCGTTGCACTCACGGGGATGTCCCAGTTCGACTGGCAATCTGAAGCGGAGCAGGGCGAGTCCCGTTTCGATTTCACAGAACGACTCAGAGAGGACGGTGATCCGCGACACCACCTGATAGAGGTGGTGGAGTGTGTTCAGAAGACGATCAGCAAGCTCCGGGAGTACGTTAGAGATCAAGGCGCTGGCCGACGATCAGACGAACGAAGACACGACGGGTCTGCAGACGAGGATCGGGCGACTGGCGCTGCGGGAAAGCGAGCGCAGAAGGGTCACAAGACCAAGCACGACGACGTCGAGTTCGATGCCAAGGCAGAGGGCGAGTTTGCCAAAGACCTTGCAGAGAGGAATAGGATTCCGGAGGACGCAGCCAGAGAGATCGCGGCCGCCGTGCGCCACCACGGCCGTACCATGATATTCGTGGATGGGGACCGGGATTCACCAGCGTTCTTCCTCGTCGAGCACAACTCTGGCATCACTCAGGTTGTGTTCAACCGAAACCATCCGGCATACGAGCAGCTCCTTGAGGTGCTGGAGGCCGACATAGGAGACGCGACTCACAGCGAGATCGTGCATCGGATACGGAAAGCCGCGAGTACCGTGCGTATGCTGTTCGCGGCTTGGGCCAGGTACGAGGATGAGGACCTGCACGCAGAGGGCAAGATAGAGGAGACGAGATGGGAGTGGG
>CAZSJP010000635.1:0-3294 GCA_964606675.1 uncultured bacterium | reverse complement strand
TGCCCTGCGGGCACGCTGGGAGATTCCTGCGGAATCTCCGGGGGCGTATACCCGCGTCGTGCGTCGTGCCCTGCGGGCACGCTGGGAGATTCCTGCGGATTCTCCGGGGGCGTATACCCGCGTCGTGCGTCGTGCCCTACGGGCACTACCGTCAGCCGAACAGGTAGAAGAACGGTGGGAACGTGCCGACAAGGCCGGACGCGACCATCAGGGCCGACCACACGATGCACCGGCGCGTATCGATGGCGCGAGTTCGCCAGGCCCGGTCGAGAACGAGGCGTGCGCCGATGAAGACAAGCACGGAGATCGCTGCCTTGCCGCTCAGCGAGCCGGCCGGCGCGTAGAACGCGAGGAGACCCTTCAGCCCGGGGAGCATCTCGGCCAGCGCGGCGAGCGCACCCATAGTCAGACAGGCGGCCCCGCACGCGACGAACACGGCCGCGGCGCTCCCGTCGATCGTGTTAGGGACCGATTCGCTAGTATCCCGAGGCATCTTCTTGCTTCCTCACAGCACAGGCGCCGCTCGGCTCACGAATGCACCGAGCAAACCCGACAAGGCGGTGACTGCAAACGCCAGGGCGAGCAGCGCCATCACGGCCCTGCGAATCGTGTCGTCGGCGAACAGCAGTTCGCCGTGGCGTTTCGACAAATGGGCGGCGGCGGCCAGCAATATCGGCACGAGCCAAGCAACGTGCTCCTTCCATTCCATGCCGTAGACGTGCCACCACTCAAGGCCCGGCGTGCTCGTGAGTAGCGACCGGGGGTACGGCGCAAGGTCGGCGACGCCCTCGGGCGGCACGGCGCGATACCACGGATACACGACGAGCGTGCCGGTTATCACAGCAAGCCAGGCAACGTCGGCGAGCGCTCGCGTGAGCGCCCTGACGCGCCGAAGATGCTTCTGCGCGCGCTCCCCGCTCGCCGCTTGGCCAGCGTTCACCAATTCGATGAACGCGGCCGGGAATGCCACGAACAGAACCGCCGTGAACAGCATACCGTGCAACGCGGTCACCCACTCACGCATCGACGGCAGGTCCACGATTGCCTCCAGAAGCCAGTCTGAGTATGCCGCATCCGCCTGGGATTGGCCGGCAGGCACGGCACGTCTGCCCATCACGGCAGACCGCCAAGCGGGGCCGGTTGGCCCCGCACGATCACTGTATCTCGAACGCCAGCTCTCGCTCGGCGTCGTCCAGCGAGAAGAACAGCTTCCAGCCCTTGCCACCGAGGTTCGAGACCTTAACCAGTACGGCGTTCGGCCCTTCGTTTAGACCGATTGTGAACGTGTTCTGGTCGGGCCGAGCGTCGCGACCTTCGTTGGCGCGAAACACGTTCTCGCCGTTGATCCACACCTTCGCGCCGTCGTTACTGCCCAGGCGAGTGGTCACGTCCATATCGCGCGGCGCGACGATGGTAGCGCGTGCATAGCACACAACGTCTTCGTACGTCCGAAACAACGGCGCGAAGTCCAACATCGCCGAAACGTCCGCGGCAGCGCCCGTCCAGCCCATCCGTCCGTCGATGGTGTCGTACGGCCCGTTGGGATCGAGTTCGGGACCGTATGCCATGTCGAATCCGGCCGCAAGCGTCGGAATATCGCGCGCTCCGATGATCCCACGCACCTGCCACGTGCCGTCCCATCCAAGTGGGAACGGACCCGTGACCTGCCACTGTGCGATGTAATGCCATGGCTCGTCCGGCGGCGATATCTTCTGCCAATTCTTGATGTTATGCACGGTGTATGGCGCTGTGAGGAACTTGTGAAGCTGCGGCGGAATCATCTCCTTACGCGCTTCAAGATGTTGCATCAGGCTGTCGGTCGATGTCCGCGTGATTCGCATGGCCTGCCGCCACGCACCGACCGCGTCGGCAAACTCGCCGTCGAACGTCGCCTCGGTGCAGGCATCGACGGCGCGTGCCGCTTGGGCAACGCGGCTGTTGGGCATGCCGTGCGTTTCCCATCCCGTTTGCCAGAAGATCGCGTTGGCCTTGCGCGTTTGGGCCGCCGCGGCACCTACCATCACGCGCTCCAGCGTCGCCGGGATCGCCGCCACCTCGCGACGGACGCGGGCGATCTCGCTGTCGTCGGCGCTGAGAACGATGAACCCGGCAAGCTCCAGCGACGGAACCGTGACCCGCACTCTGCCGCCGTCGATGCGCTCTACACCGCACTCGATCGCGTCGGGCATCGCGACCAGCAACGCCGTCGGCAGGCTGCCGGCTTCCTCCCACGGACACTCGATCGTCACGTTCCGGACCACACCCTCGTCGACCCAGCGATGGTAGAACGGCTTCAGCAGGAGCGCGGCGATGACGGCCGACGTGCCATGGGTGAACGACGTAGCCCGCAGTTCCGGATCGGACGTCGCCAGACCGTACGTCGGCGCCCCGGCGGCCAAGGCGTCGTTGAAGACACGGACTTCGCGGCACAGAAGCGCCACTTCACCGGCCAGTTCCGGCTGGCGAAGGAGCGAATAGTGCGAGAAGAATAGCAGGCCGCGGATCCCACGGTTGATCGCCAGGAAGCTCATCAGCCGTACCTGTTCCGGCTCGGGCAGCGGACCGGGCCCATCGCGCTGCGCCATGAACAGCGGCCGCGAGTAGTTGCCCCACATGAAGCACTGGGTCCACGTCCAGAGCGGGTCGCCGACCCACTCGCGTTGCCTGTCGAACCAGTCGGAGTAGTCGCCGAGCGACATGTGGAAGACCGGGTATTCGTACTGGCATCGGATGTCCACGTACTCGGTGAACACCGTCTTGGCTTCGGGCGTGCGCTCGGCGATGTAGTCGGCCACGGTGGGAATACTGGGCGTTTCCTCGCGAAGAATGCCGACAGTCTGACGTATCCCGTCGAGGTGCTGCATGCCGATATCGTCGCCGACGTACCAGGCGAGAAGATTCGGCTCGCTCGCAAGCTTCGAGGCGGCCCGGACGTTGTCCGGCGGCCATGGCGTCGTGCCGCCGCCGCCGTAGCTGATGTACGGGATGACCTGCATGCCCAGCTCGGCATATCGGCGCATCTTCGGCCGGAACAGAGCGACGCTCTCGTCTGAGCCGGGCGACTGCAGGAACGTTGCGTTCATGCCGAGTTTGTGAGCGTGCTCGGGCGGCTCTCCGTTCCAGCTCGCAAGCGGATAGAACGGCTTTCCGTCGACAGTTAGCACGCCATCAACCAGTACGCCCGCGGTGGCGCTGGTGGCCAGACCCATGAGCCATATCGAGATCGTGAGTAGCGCTTTCAATCGCTAGTTGTGATGTGTCATGACGTTGTCCTCACCACGTGCACCGGCGAAC
>CAZSJP010000634.1:0-3295 GCA_964606675.1 uncultured bacterium | reverse complement strand
GCATCGCTCTGATGCCCCGTGTGGACAACCTGATGAGAGATCACAGCTAGGCAACCGCTCGCAGAGGTCTTTGGCTTCCCTCCCGACTCCGACGGTCCAGACGCGATTCGCCATCGAGATCAGCGGCTGTGCCCATACAACAACAAGGTGCCCAATTGCACGAAGGACAAGGCCAATAGCCCGCTGGGAGTCTGCAGCGTGCGTGAGAACGACCGAGTCGTCATTACATGCCCGATTCGTTTCCGGGAGAGGTGGTTGATGGCTGAGGACGCCGCCGCGTTCTTCTTCCCCGCGCACCCGAATTGGACATCGCTCACCGAGATACGGCTCAAGGATCGGCACGGTCGCAGCGCCGGGAACATAGACATAGTGCTGGTGTCCTACGACGAGTCGGGTCGTATTCTAGACTTCGGCTCCCTGGAGGTACAAGCGGTATACATATCCGGCAACGTGAGAAGTCCCTTTGAGCGATATATGCGCAGCAGAACTGATTACCTGCGATCAGATTGGCCGGGACCAAACTACCCGCGCCCTGACTTCCTGTCTTCATCGCGCAAACGGCTGGCGCCACAGCTCATCTACAAGGGCGGGATACTTAGCGCTTGGGGCAAGAAGCAGGCCGTCGCCGTGGATACTGCCTTTTTCTCAAGTCTCCCCACGCTGCCGGTAGTTGGCCCCGACGAGGCAGATGTTGTCTGGTTGGTCTACAACACGGAGTTGGGCGCCGACGGAGAGTGCCGGCATCTCGTCAAAGAGAAGGTGGTGTACACGTCATTCAAACCGGTTCTGGATCGCATCACCACATCGGCCGCAGGACCAGTTGGCGAATTCGTGGCCACGCTGCAGGACCGAATCGATGAACAGTTGGAGGACGGCAACCCGCCCGACGCGCCACTGCTAACCGATATTCTGGGGGTCTAGAACATGTCGCAGACCGCGGGGCAGCAACTCAGTTTCCTGAAGGACGACGGGCCTGGCGATGTTGCCAAGCCCGTCAACGTCGCGTCAGTGCCTCAGCTCAGCCCGTTTCGGTACCCCGGCGGCAAGACGTGGCTCGTCCCGCGCATCCGCGAGTGGCTGCGAAGCCTGCCCGAGCGGCCCTCCGAGCTGATCGAGCCGTTCGCCGGCGGGGCGATTGTCAGCCTGACTGCCGCTGCCGAGCACCTCGTCGATCATGTCACGTTTGTCGAGCTTGACGACGAAGTCGCCGCCGTGTGGAAGACGATCGTCGACGGCGACGCCGACTGGTTGGCCGACAGGATATTGGGCTTCGATCTGACCGCCGAGTCCGTCGACGCGGTTGTATCCCAAACGCCCGCATCCGAGCGCGACAAGGCGTTTCGGACGATATTGCGGAACCGAGTGAATCACGGCGGCATACTCGCCCCAGGCTCCGGAGTGCTGAAGTACGGCGAGAACGGCAAGGGGATGAGGTCGCGTTGGTACCCCGCCACGCTCAGCAAGCGGATACGCGCCATCGCCCAGTACAAGGGCCGCTTGCGCTTCGTCGAAGGTGACGGGTTCTCCGCGATTCGTGAGAACGCGGGCCGCCCGGACGCGGTCTTCTTCGTCGACCCGCCGTACACCGCCGCCGGGAAGCGCGCCGGACGACGGTTGTACAACTGCCACGCGCTGGATCATGAGGTGCTTTTCGAGTACATGGGCCGTGTCGCGGGCGACTTCCTGATGACGTACGACAACGCCGACGACGTCCGCGAGATGGCGGACCGACACGGCTTCGATACCGAACTGGTGGCCATGAAGAACACGCATCACGCCGACATGACCGAGCTTCTCATCGGAAAGAATCTGGATTGGGCGAGGGCATAGACCGGCCCGAACGCCCGCAAGGAGGTACATGCGCATGACGTTCCCCATGACCAACGTAGGCGGGATCGAAGTATCCCGCGTCACGGTCGGCACGAACCCGTTCGTCGGCTCGGCGCATTTCAGCGACGCACGCGCCAGGTGGCTGAGGAAGTACTTCACGGTCGAGCGCGTGATCGAGGTGCTCGAAGCCTGTCGCGAGGAGGGGCTGAACGTCATCTGCGGCTCGCCCAAGGTCGACGTTACGTACGAGGCCATGCGCGAGCATGAGCGCCAGACGGGGCATCACTGGATCTGGTTCTGCACGCCTTGGGGCAAGAAGTGGACCGACGTCGTCGAGGACGCGAAGTGGTGCGCCGACCATGGCGCCGAGTTCTGCCTGCCGCATCAGCAGTTCACCGACAACAACCTGATTCAGTCGCAGAACCGCATCGACGGCGCGCCGGAATTGCTGCAAGCCATCCGCGACCTCGGCATGATCCCCGGCTGGAGCACGCACAAGCCCGAAACGATCGTCGTCAGCGACAGCGCCGGATACGACGTCGAGACCTACATCCAGCCGTACAACGCCACCGGATTCCTCTGCCAGATGGAGACCGACTGGGTCGGGAACATCATCCGCAACGCGAAGAAGCCGGTGCTCTGCATCAAGCCGCTGGGCGCCGGGCGCATCATGCCGCCGACGGCGCTGGGGTTCGTGTTCAACAGCATCAAGCCGAACGACACGGTCTCTATCGGCTTCCTCAGCCCCGAGGAGGTGCATGAGGACGTCGCCATCGCCCGCGACCTCATCGAGCAACGCGAGCACGAGCACGCGCTCCAGTACACCCGCAGCAAGGAGTCGTTGGTGAGCGAGACGGCGTGATGCGTCGTTTCCTGCGGAGCCGTTGACGCCGCGATGCGGCACTTGGTCGTCCGCGCCGGAAGCAACGGCTTCCACAAGGTCGTGAAACGCGCCGGCAGGCGCGCGCTCATAGACGAGCAGGCGTTCTTCGAATAGGTAGAGGAGCAGGGCGAGGCCCAGGGATGAACGACGCCAAGCCTGACCCCTTGACCATGGGATCCAGAACCTCTACACCACGCCGTGGTGGCACCCGTCGGGAAGAGGAATCGGTAACGGCGCGACTGATTCACCAAAGTAGGCGCCTCCATCAGACGACCAGCGAAGAACCTCACGCGACGTATTGTACCGAGCAACGACCAGTCTACACAAGAGCGAAAGATTGTCTCCAGACCCACGGTCATCCGTGAGGAGGTCGGTCATGCGCCGCAAGTGTGTCATCGCGCTCCTGTGCCTGTGTCTCTCAGCCCAGGCATCAGTCGCCTCAGTTCTGAACTCCGGGACCCACACCACCGACAACGTCTCCACCAATGACCAGCTTGAACCCCAGACCGCTTCGCCTTCCGAACCTGCCACTGCCGAGACCGTGGTAACTGACAGCACGGACGGGGAATGGAGTGGAAAGCC
>CAZSJP010000633.1:0-3299 GCA_964606675.1 uncultured bacterium | reverse complement strand
GTATTCGGGATTGTTGCTCGCACGCCGCTCAGCGCGTAGAGGTGACAGTCCACGCACTCGGCGCCCACCTCCTCGACGTGCACCTGGTGGTCAAACGCGAGAGGTTGGACAACGTCTGCCGGAGCCAGGATCAACGCCACACCCGCCGCGGCGGACAGGGCGATCGCCAGCAAGAGCGCGAGTGCATACTTCGGCTTCATCTTCAACCGCCTGCCCGACTGGAGCGTTTCCCATCGCACGGTCTGCCGTCGGCCATCGAACGCTCCCTGCTGCGAACACGGACAATGTCCATGGGTGCGCGTGCGGGCAGCGGAAGGTGCGTCTGGGGGGACGCACATGGCGTAGGATCGGCCGAATGCGCGAGGCCCAAAGCGCGGAGCGACGGGAGGGTACCTGAGAGCGTCCGGGGCGCGGTGCTGTGCCCGCGGAACGTCAAGCATGTATCCTGGTGCACCATTACGTAGCCAGGTCTACCGGCGTGCCCCAACGGCCTGCTGGACGTTGAGGGAACGGGCTGCCACCATCGGCAACGGTTACGAGTCTACGTCCATCGCCGATGCACGTCAAGGGTTGGAAATGGGGATCTATGGGGCGCCGGTCAGCTACGACTTGCGATCGGGAACGGCCTGCCTCGGGGCGCTGCGCTGCGTCGGCCGTCGGCCTCTCTCTCTTGATTCGGACACCATTTGCCGTGCCCCCAATACTGACGGATCGCGCGAGGGTTGGAGTCGGACGACGACCGCGCCATGGTTCGGACGTCGATGCAACGAGACGACCACCTCTGCTGCAGGAAACGCATTGGCTTCCCTCGGCATGGCGGGGCGTCACATGGGATCGGGGCATCGAGTTGTCATTCGGAGCGAAGCCGAGGGATATCCGGCATCGAGGGCGAGGTAGCGCATGGCCGATGTTCAAGGAAGGACCGTCACCGTCGAGGGCGCACTCGAGGCGATTCTGCGGTATGCAAAGGAGGAGATGGTGCAGTCGCGGAGTGGGCAGCCATTCGATGGGTTCTCGCTGAGGGCGGTGATAGACCGTCACCTGGCACATCTGGACATGTCGGGGCCATGGGAAGGGTACACGCCGGAGGGGCACCTAGCCGTGCTTTCGTCGCCCTTCCTGGACGCCGCTTGGGAGTTGTGTCGAAGAGGCTACCTACGTCCAGGGAAGCCCAGATTCAAGCCCGATGCCACCGATGGAGAGCTGCGGAACAGGGATAACATATTCGAATTCGTGCTTGTCGATCTCGGCCGCCAGTGGATCGAGCAGGCCGGCGCCCTCGGCAGCATGCCGTTGGAACCCAGCCATTGGAGCAAGCTCCTCGACAGACACACGGAACGCCTTGGCGCCGGTTTCCAGCAACGGTCGCAAGAGGCCTTGAAGTGCCTTCGAGCGGGCGCGCATCTGGCGTGCTGCGCGATGTGTGGCGCGGCAGCCGAGTCCATTCTGCTGGCAATCGCCATCGCGAAGGCGGGCGACGAAGAGGGGGTCCTGAAGGAGTACCTGACCCGTGGAGGCCGGCAGAGGATCGAGAACAGAGTCGTGGGTCCGCAACCGGATTGGATCAGGGACCAGTTCCGAGGCTGCACCGGCCTTCTCAACTACTGGCGGGACAGTGCGGCGCACGGGCGCCACTCGGACATGCAGTACGCCGAAGCCCATACGGCGCTGTCGCAGCTTCTCTGGTTCGCACAGTTCGCCGACGACCAGTGGGAGCTGCTGACGGCAACCGGCGGCCGGGCGTGAGGGACACCCGGCCTCGATCGCACTCGTCGAAATCGTCAGCCTACGGAAACGGAGCATCACGTGCACGTCGCTAGAGTAGAAGATCGCAACGGCTACCCCACTCTCGTTGTGGACGGTCAACCCGTCGCACCGATGTTCGTCACGACCAGGACGACCGACCCGGACTACATCCGGGGGCTGTCGGAAGCCGGGGTGCGCGTGTTCTTCGAGGAGTGCGAGACGCAATGGCTCACGCCAAACTCCATCGAAGACCTCGAACTGCGGCTGAGCTCCATCCTGGACGTTGCCCCGGACACGCTTTTCGTGCTCCGGCTGGCTCTCCACCCGCCGATGGAATGGATCAGGGCGAACTCGGATCAACTGGTGACGTACAACGACGGGTCGCAGGTCGCCGCCGAACCGCATGGGTTTCTCTGGCCAACCTACGACAAGGGCGTGCCGAACGTCTATTCGCTGCACTCCCAACGCTGGCGGAAGGACGCGGGCGCTGCGCTTGAGGAGTTCATCGATCTCGTTGACGCCTCGTCGTTCGCCGGAAACGTGATCGGGTATTTCCTGGCCGCCGGCGGCACATTCGAGTGGTACAGCATGGCGGGAACCGTCAACCGTGGGAAACGGATCGTCGGCGACGCCAGCGTGGCTTTCCGCGAAGAGTTCGGCAGGCTGCTTCGGCAGAAATACGGCACCGAGGGGGCGCTGAGGCGGGTCTGGAACGATCCGACGGCCGGCTTCGAGCATCCCGCCATACCCGACTTCGACAGCCGCGCCGTCATGTGGATCGATGAGGACATGCTGAAGACGTCCGGCGACTCGTGGGCTAAGTCGTCGAGCGCGTCAGAGCGATCCCTCATCGGCTCCTTTCTGAACCCGGACACGCACCAGAACGTCGCCGACTTCTACGAAGCCTGGCACGCGGGCACGGCCGAGTCGATCATCTACTTCGCGCGCATCGTCCGACGGAAGACTGGCCGCGAACGGGTGGTCGGCGCATTTTACGGATCGTACGGATGCACGCATTTCTTCGAAACCGGCACCGCTAGCGGCACGCTCCGGATACTCGACTCGGGTGCGCTGGACTTCCTGGCCGCGCCGGGGCTTTACGAGAACCGCTTGCCGAGGGGCAACACCGCGCAACGCGAGATGCAGGACTCGTTCTCGCTACGCAATATGCTTTTCGTCGCCGAGGAAGACACACGGACCCACCTATCCAGCCCGTTCAACCGGGATTTCACCGGCACGCACAGCGTCGAGGACTCCATACGGGTCATGAAGCGCGATTTCGGCAGGAACCTGTGCGAGCAGACTCTGGCATGGTGGTTCGACATGCCTCGGGCGGGTGGATGGTACGACGACCCCGAGATCGTCTCGCTGATCGGTCGCCAGCAGGATATCGCCGCGGCGTCCCTCGACGGCGATCGCGCCCATGGGGCCGAGATAGCGCTCATTTACGACGAGGAATCTACCCGCTACGTATCCGACGCAACGTCGGCCGACATGTGCCATTGGCTAAGGTGCATGGAGTAGCATCTGCCAGTAGTGAGGTTATCTGTCCC
>CAZSJP010000632.1:0-3303 GCA_964606675.1 uncultured bacterium | reverse complement strand
TGAAGTCGCCTGCGGCGGAGGCGCTGGACGCGTCCGATCCACTGTACGCCGTGATTGGCATAGTCTCACCGGTTCGGACGTCGTGGAGGTAGACGTTCCAGCCATCCATACTCTCGACACCCACAGTGTACTCGAATTCCCGACGCGCGAACGCCACCAGATCTCCATCCACGCCGATGACACTCTCCGAACAAGAGTCTGTTGACACAGTGAACTCCTGTCGTGCGGCGATGCTGTACGCGTAGATGTCCATGTTCCGGTAAGTCGCGCCTTCAGGGGAGTTCCGTGCATCCCTCCACGCCACCAGGCCATCATTAACTCTCGGCCCCGCCGCAATCGTGGCGAGCGTACAGATGGGCAACTCCACTCCCAACGCGAGATCGTACGCGTAGATGTCCCGGCTCCCGGCTCGGGCATCTTCCCAGACGACGATGGAACCATCGATGTCGGGCGAGAACCCCAGCGTAACGTTAGGCACTCTGGAAGCGACCGGGATGTCGCTAACGAGACCGGAGGCCGTGAAAGTGTCGCTCGGAGGATCATCGCGGGCAAGACGACCGTCGCTGATGATGCTAACAATGCCGTCGATACGCTCGCCGTTGGCGACACCATCCGTGTGAACCGTCACTGTCACGTCGCGCGACTCACCGGAGGCGAGCGCGAACGCGCGATCGCTGATATCCGCATCCATGCCCTCAACGGAGATGTTCGCGATGGTCAGCGTCGCACTGCCCGCGTTCACGACACGCAAAGTAGCGACCGCGTCCAACCCCGGCGCGACGACACCGAAGTCGTGCGCCGACCGTGCCAGCGCCAGTATGGGGGTTGACCCTATCGTCAACTCGAACGCATCCGGGATCGTGACTGGCACGGTCATCTCATCGCACATCACGATCACGTCGAAACTGACGGGGCCGCTGTACCACCACTCGGATGCTTCGAGATCGAAGCTGTCGTCGCTTTCTGGGGGCCCTTCCGACCCAATCGCGAGGTCGGGGTAGCCATTCTCACCGGACCCAACTCCCACCAAAGAAGGTCCCAGCAGAGACACATCGGAATTGGTTGCCATGGCATCCCCGATGTTCTTCAGGACAGGACGTATCCGTACACGTTCGCCGCTCTGGATCGATCCATCCCCATTGTTCCGCACGCAGTGCTCTGGGGAATCGTCTATCAGGCAGTCCGTGATCTCGAACGCCATTCTGACTCCGCCCTGCGGCGGATCGGTCGAGAATCGCTCAGGCGACAACGGCGCGTCACCCGTCCACGCGCTCCAGTCGCCGGCTTGGTCCCGATACCTGACGTGCCAGTGGTACGTTTTGTCCCACTCCAGCGGCAGACTGATGCGATCTACACCCGTCGTGTCATCGTGGCCGTCGTGCGCGTCCGCCTCGTACACGTGGGAGTGCGCTGTTTCGGATTGTATGAACCCCGTGTCGTAGACGATCTGCTCGCCACCCGTCTCGCGCACGACGCGTACCTGGTACCCGGTTTGCCTGTCGCCGTCCCCGCCGTGCTGGAACCGCGACCACACGAACTGCGGTGCGAGCGTGCCGACGACTGCGTCGTCGCTGGGGCGCTCGGGTACCGGCCTGTCGGGGCGAACGACGGGCACCGGCGGCGTGAATGTGAACGCCGGCGCGCGTTGCGATCCGTCCATGTCCGGCTTGGCAGCGGGAGTAACTGCGTGGCGCGCGTAGGCGTAGCCCGTGCCCATATCCGTCGCGATGGAAGCTTCGTACCACTCATGAACGGCGATGTGCCGGTCATCATCGTAGTCGTCGAGCATTCCGTTGAGGCAAAGGTTGTACGAGCCAGCGACTTCTCTGCCCTTGAGACCGATGATCTCAGCCTGCGACGACGGCCTCTCGCGGACGGCGCCGTGGGACTGCTTGACCGATATCCAGGCCTCGTCCTGCCAGTACGTGTCGCAGAACCGCACGCCAATCCAGCTCTCGACGCCGGACTTCCATCGGCCGTCATTGACGCCGTAGTCGTCGGACACGCCGTAAACGCCCGAGTCATGTGGATCGAGGTTCGTGACGTGCTCAACGGCGCGCCCCAGGGCGACCAGCCTTTCGGCGACCTCGCTGTTTACCACACACCCCCTGCTGTGGCCGATCAGGTGCAGGTGATCGAGGCTCAGATCCCCCTCGTATTCGCCCTTCATGAGCGCCTCGAACAGGCGCTGAGCGGCAGCCTCCGAACTGTCCGCCCCCCCATCGTTGCTCTCGTTCACCCAGTCGAAGATGAGGATCGTCTCGCCCGCCGTCTCGCCGCTCACTACGCTCTGGTCGCCCTCAACCAGCGTGTCGAACTGCGCGCTGGTTCGGTTGTAGGCCAGTATCTGTGCTGTGCCGGCCCGGGCGTGGATCGCCTGAGCCATCTCAAGCGTCCATGGAACGGCTTTCCAGACTGTCTCGCCTTCGTTCAGATCAGTCCACTGGTGTCCATGGGTGATCACCGTCGTGCCGAAGGCGGGTACCGCCGCTGCCGGCAACGGGGTCGCGCAGATGGCAATGAATCCGATCAATCGCATGACTGGACCTGACTTCCCGCACATATGGAGCCTCCGTCTCAGTAGGTGGCAGGAACAGCACGATGACGAAGTAATAACAGAGGCGTAATCAACGGTCAAGGGGGGGGGCGGTCTACTCCATGTTTGCGCACTCTCTCGCGTGCACCCCGCCTCGCGTGCGCCGTGAGGGAGGGGGAGTCTGAGATCGGACATGGGGTGTCTCCTTCAGTCGGCGAGCACGTCGCGGACGAATGCAGCGTCATCGTCCGACAGCGGGCGACCGGACGCCTCGACGTTCATCTTCACCTGCTCAGCGTTCCTGAATCCCGGGATCACGCATCCGACCACCGGTTCGTACAAAATGTACTGAAGCGCCATTCGCACGAGATCGCCCGTCTCGGCCCCGAAACGTTCCTTGAGCTTCGCAACCTTCGGCTCAAGCTGCGTGAGGTACTCGGCGCGAAATCTAGCGTTGTCGCGACGCTGGTCGCCCTCGACGAACGAAGGCGGATTCTTCGCGGAGTATTTGTCAAGCAGCAGCCCCTGGGCGAGCGGGCTGAACGCGACAAATGACATCGCGCGCTCTTCGAGCAGCGTCCGCACGGCTGTACCCGGCCGGATGAAGCCGTCGTCGAGGGCGTTGGCCCAACTCTGGAGCACCGTCGGCTCGATCTTCGGCACGAGCCGCTCAAAGTCGTCGTCGCTGTACGCCGAAAGCCCGATGAGCCGGATCTTCCCCTCCTCGCGGAGCCTGTGCATCGTCGCAAGCGCTTCGGGCAGATAGC
>CAZSJP010000631.1:0-3304 GCA_964606675.1 uncultured bacterium | reverse complement strand
CGTACGTCCGCCATTTGGGAAGGCTGTACCAATCGTGGAAGTCGCTGACCTCGCGCGACCTCGTTGTCGGCCCCCCATACGGGCTGCCCGGCCAATACGGAGTGGCGGGTGAGAGTTCGGAAATCAGATCCGGGAGCACGTGATCGTAGAGCCGTTCGCCCATGTGCCGGGGTGCTTTGTCGGGCCAATCGCCGAGTACCCACGCCTCCTGGCACTCGTTGTTGCCGCACCAAAGGACCACGGACGGATGGTTGCGCAAGCGCTTCACTGCCCCGCGGGCCTCGTTCTCGGCGCTCGCCATGAACTCAGGATCGTCGTCGGGATACATGGCGCAGGCATACATGAAGTCCTGCCACACCATGATGCCCAACTCGTCGCACAACTCGTAGAACAGGTCCGGCTCGTATATCCCGCCGCCCCAAACTCGGAGCATATTGAAGTTCGCTTCGTGCGCAAGCTCGAGCAGATGTCGGTAGTGCTCGGGCGACGCGTCGAGCGTCAGCGAGTTCGACGGGACCCAGTTCGCTCCGCGCGAGAAGACGTCGACCCCGTTGATGCAGAAGGTGAACTGCCCGTCCTGTTTCAGCTCGATAGTGCGAATGCCGAAACGAGTCTCGCGCCGGTCGGACTCCACATCGTCACGCTCAAGAGCCGCTCGCAGCGTGTATAGGAACGGCTCGCCGTACGGATGCGGGTACCAGAGCTTCGCCGACTCGATTTCGGCGGAGATCGACACCGGCGCGTCGCCCGCTACGGGGGTATCGAGCTCCCAGACGGCGGGGCCATCAGGTGTCTCGTGGACCGATAGCCGCAGCGTCGCCGGGGTTCTGGCGCTCCGTGACGAGCGAATAGCGGCTGTAACGCTCAAGCTGGCCGCGCCGTTCTCGATCGACTCGGTGCGAACCGATAGATCGTCGATGGTCGCGTCGCGATGGCAGAGCAACGACACCGGTCTCCACAGGCCGATAGGGAGCAGCTTCGGCGCGAAGTCCCAACCGAACGACATGCCGCAGAGGCGAACGAACGGACGGGCGTCGTCCATGGTGGCGGCTATGTCGCTCCGCACGCGCTTGCGGATCTCGTCGAACCGAAGGCCGCACTCGACCACGAGCGTGTTGGTTCCTTCGCGGTCGATTGCCTGCGTGACGTCGAAACGGTATGTCGTATGGGCGTTCCGCGTGAAGCCCACGGGCGATCCGTTCAGCCATACCGTGGCGAAGAGACTGACGCCCTCAAGTTCGATCTCGAACCCGTCGGCGTCGGCCTCATCCGGCGGCAACACGAACTCGTGGCGGTACCACCACGTGTCGTCCTCGAACTCCTTGAACGCCTCGGCTTGTCTGTCGAGCCACGGCGACGGCGCGCGACCGTGGGCCACCATCGCGGCCTGAACCGTCGACGGAGCTTCGACCGGAAGCCAGCCCGAGCAGTCGTAGTCGGGTTCGTGCGGCGAACCGCCGAGCACCTCGCGGCTCGATGCAAGACGCCAGCCCTCGGAGAGTGTGATGGTCTGCATGTTACGGCCTTTCAATACGATATGAGCGCCCTGGCGCGCGCCATGGGAGTCATGGCGCCGGTATCTGAATCGGTTCGGCCTTTGCGGCGCGGATGGTGATGGGCTCCGACTCCCTGGTCGAGATGTCTATTGTCTGGGGCTCGCCGGGCAAGAGATCGACGAAGTTGTCCGTGTATCGTGCTATCGCGTCCGGGACCGAGGCCGAGACGAAATGGGCGTAGACGGCGCACGAGAGCGTGACGCGTATGCAACGCTCGGAGGTCCGTTCCGCCTTCGCGTCGATCTCGACGTCCGGCAGAAGCCAGTCTCTGCGCATCGCCGCGTGATGAACTCTCTCGCTCGTCAGGTCGCCGCAACGAAGCTCGGCGTGCAGGAACTCGTTCGGGGCGTCCTCGATGACGAGATTGGGTGGCATGGCATCGACGAGCCTGGTGGCCGCGTTGGGCGCCAGCGTCACGTGCTCCGATATCTCGCCGAGAAGGACCCCGGCATGGTCGAGCCGCCTGATGCGCAGTGTGCCCGTGGTTGCATCCAGGTTGTCGCTCACGCCCCAGAACGCAGGTCCGTCGCCGACCGCGAAGCGGTCGATGTAGAACATGCCCATCAGGGGCGCGTGCGCGTTCCGGACCCAGAAGTAGGCCGCTTTCGGCCTGCCGTAGAAGTCCACCAGGCTGAACGTGACAGCGGGCCATGGCTCGTTGTACTGCCAGATCAGCGATCCCGACGTGCCGAACATCCTACGTCGATAGCACTCGACGGCGTACCGCATCAGCGTCGCCTGCGCTTCCTGCGAGACCATAATGTACTCGTCCAGCGTCTCAGGCAGGCCGAAAGCGGTGTCGCCGAGGGATGGATCGGCGAATTCCGGCACTACCGCCTTCATCCATCCGCAGTTGCCGTGGTGGAAATCCCAGACGTTGTACAGCGGGCCGTTGCGGTCCCACTGGAACTCGGGCGAGACCATCTCATCCACCGTCTCGCGCTGTGGCACCGATCGGAATCCGTATTCGCTGCTGAACCGGGGAGCGTCGTCGTCGTAAGCGCGCCAGTTGGGGAGCCTGTACCAGTCGTGGTAGTCGCCCTCCTCCAGCGACATGGTAGTAGCGCCGCCATACGGGCTTCCCGGCCACCATGGGACGTCGGGCGCCAGCTCTGAGACGGCCTCGGGCAGGACGTGTCCGTATATCCGAGCGCCCAAATGCCGCTCCGCGCTCTTGTACCACTCGTATCCGCCGGCCCACGTGTCCTGACATTCGTTCTCGCCGCACCAGAGCACGATCGACGGATGGCTGCGCAGCCGCTTCACCGCCCCGCGCGCTTCGATCTCGGCGCTCGCCATGAACTCAGGATCGTCGTCGGGGTACATCGCGCAGGCGTACATGAAGTCCTGCCAGACCATGATGCCCAACTCGTCGCACAGGTCGTAGAAAAGGCCCGGCTCATATATCCCACCGCCCCAGACTCGGAGCATATTGAAGTGCGCTTCGTGCGCGGCTTCGAGCAGATGTCGGTAGTGCTCCGGCGACGCGTCGAGCGTCAGCGAGTTCGACGGAACCCAGTTGGCTCCGCGCGAGAAAACGTCGACCCCGTTGATGCAGAAGGTGAACTGGTCGTCCTGTTTCAGCTCGACAGTGCGAATGCCGAACCGGGTCTCGCGCCGGTCGGATTCCACGTCATCACGCTCCAGAGCCGCTCGCAGCGTGTATAGGAACGGCTCGCCGTACGGATGCGGATACCAGAGCTTCGCCGACTCGATTTCGGCGGAGATCGACACCGGCGCGTCGCCCG
>CAZSJP010000630.1:0-3305 GCA_964606675.1 uncultured bacterium | reverse complement strand
CGCGCCGCGAGATTCGGTCGGCAAGTCGGTCGACGAGATTCTGCGCAACATTGACGATGCCGTGATGGCTTTCGGAGCCGAGGCTCGCGAGCGCTTCGGCAGGAGAGGCGAGCACTGACAACCCACGGACCGGGAGATTTCGAACCATGAGCAACCCCAACGTCATCTTCATCATGGCAGACGACATGGGCTGGGGCGACATCGGCTGTTACGGGGCTACGAAGATCCCCACGCCCAACATGGACCTTCTGGCAAGCCAGGGCGTGCGGCTGACCGACGCGCATTCATCGTCGGCCGTCTGCACGCCAAGCCGATACAGCGTTCTCACCGGGCGCTACTGCTGGCGCTCGCGGCTCGAGAGCGGCGTCATGTACGGCTTCGGCGCGCCACTCATCGAACCGGAGCGCATGACCGTCGCGTCGTTGCTCAAAGGACACGCCTACCGCACAGCATCGGTCGGCAAGTGGCACCTCGGGTTCGAATGGACGCGCGACGACGGGTCCCTGATATCGGACCAGGACGGCCTGGCCGACGACTGGAACTACGAAGGCTTCGACGTCGACTACTCGGTGCCACTCAAGGGCGGTCCGAGCGCTCTCGGGTTCGACTACAACTTCAACATATCGGCCTCGCTGGACATGCCGCCCTACTGTTTCATCGAGAACGACAACACGGTCGGCATCCCTACAGACGAGAAAGACCCCTACAACCCGCAGCAGCGAAAAGGGCCGATGACGGAAGGCTGGAGCGACGACAAGGTCGACGTAACGTTCGCCCGGAAGGCCGTCGGCTTCATCGAGCGCCACGCCGAATCCGATCCGGACCGACCGTTCTTCCTATACATGACGCCATCGGCTCCGCACCGCCCGTGCGTACCGCCCGACTTCATGGCGGGGAAGAGCCAGGCGGGGCTGCGTGGCGACATGGTCTGCGTCGTCGACTGGATGGTCGGCGAGGTGATGGATGCGCTCGACCGGCTCGGCCTGACCGACGACACGCTGCTCGTTCTCACCAGCGACAACGGCGCCCGCGCCACCTGCTACGACGGCAACGACTACGGCCACATGGCGAACGGCTCGTGGAGAGGGCAGAAAGCGGACATCTGGGATGGCGGCCACAGAGAGCCGTTCGTGGCCAGATGGCCCGGCAGGATCGAGCCGGGATCGACCGACGACACGACCGTCTGCCTGGCGGATTTGTTCGCAACGTGCGCCGAGATCGTCGGCGAGAACATGCCCGACGATGCGGCCGAGGACAGCTTCACGTTCCTCCCGGCACTCTTGGGAGACACCGGCGCCACACGCCCCGACATAGTCCACCACTCCGTCAACGGCATGTTCTCGCTCCGCGAAGGACGATGGAAGATGATCCAAGGACTCGGCTCCGGTGGCTTCACCCAGCCGGCGAACGTCGATCCGGAGCCTGGTGGACCGGAGGGACAGCTCTACGACATGGACGCCGACCCGGCCGAAGCCGACAACCTGTGGGACAAGCACCCGGAAGTGGTAGAGCGGTTGTCCGCGCGGCTGGCGCAGTATGTGTCCGCGGATCGCAGCCGACTGTAGTCCGCGTCGCCGCCATCGGCGGCCACCGCGGACATTGGGAGTCCCTGCGGAACTGCGGGCGCTTGGCCGGCACTCTTCCTCGGACATGCCGAGACCGAGAGCTGCGCCTGGCTGCCTCGTTGCGCAGATACACGGTGGTTCCGCCAGACAGGCGTAGGTCCGGCGCACTCTTGTCGGACTTGGCGCATCGCGTTCGGTCGGACGTACGAGGACCCACAGCTTGATCTACATCGGATTGGACATCGGTACTACAACGGTCGGAGCCGTGGCACTCGACACGGTCGCCGGCAGCATGGTCGCAAACCGGACCATCCCACATCCGCCGCCCGCCTCGGCGGACCCGTCCGACTCGTCACTTGCCGCCGAGTTGGACATCACGACGATGCGCGAGACGATGCTCAGTTGCATCGCCTCGGTGGTTCGCGACACGGGCGAACGAGCGTCCGAGATCGCCGGCATAGGCGTCACGGGGCAGATGCACGGAGTCGCGTTTCTCGGCTCGGCGCTCGAACCGGCGATGCCCGCGATCACGTGGCAGGACAGGCGCGCCGAAGAGCCGGCGACGGACGGCGACGGATCGTGGCTCGACTGCTTCATTCGGACCGCAGGCGGCGCCGATGCGTTCGAGCCGATGGGGTGTGTTCCCGCGGCCGGATACATGGGGCCGACGCTGTTCCGGCTACTGCGTTCCGGCAGCTTGCCGGAATCGGTCGCGACGGCTTGCCCGATCCCCGACGCCGCGGTCGCGATTCTCACCGGCCAACGCCCTCTTACCGACCCGACCGACGCCGGCAGCTCGGGGCTGTTCGACGTCCGTGCACGACGATGGCACGGCGACGTCGCGCTCTCTCTGGGGATTCCGCTTCACATATTGCCCGAGGTCCGGCGTTCCGGAGCGTTCGCCGGTGGCATCGAGAGGGACATCTCGGCGACCACGGGAATAACGGCGGGAACGCCCGTCTACGTCGCGATCGGCGACAACCAGGCGAGCTTCGTCGGCAGCGTTCGCGAGCCTGACACGTCGCTCTTGCTCAACGTCGGTACGGGCAGCCAGATATCCGCCGTGACAGACGAGTTCATAAGGCCCGCCGGCCTTGAGGTGCGCTGCTTCGTCGACGAACGATACCTGCTCGTCGTCGGCGGCTTGTTCGGCGGACGATCGTATTCGTACCTGCGCGACTTCTTCGCTCTCGTCGGCGAGCGGATACACGATACCGGCAACGTCTCCGACAGCGCCGGAGACGAGGTCTACGACCGTATGAACCGTCTGGCGGCGGAGGTTGCGCCGGGCTCCGACGGCGTGCGCTGCTCGCCGTTGTTCACCGGGTCGCGAGAGGACCCGTCGCGAAGAGGCGACTTCACGGGCATATCGCCCGAGAATCTCACCCCAGGCCACCTGACGCGCGCGCTGCTGGAAGGAATCGCCGAGGGGTTCCATGAGTTCTACGAGGCGATGCGCCCGGCAACCGGAGAGCGGAGTCTCCTGGTCGGCTCGGGGAACGGCGTACGGAAGAACGCGCTCTTGGCCCGCATACTCTCGGATCGGTTCGAGAGAACTCTGAACGTGCCCGAGTTCCGCGAGGAAGCGGCTGCGGGCGCGGCGACGCTCGCAGCCGTCGGCACGGGCGAGTTCGGTAGCGTATCGGAGGCGACGCGATCGCTTCGCTACGAGGAGCGGAGCGATCGGTAGCGCCTGACGTGGGAACGTAGCTGACCCGCCTCGCGTCGATCTGCCACCGC
>CAZSJP010000629.1:0-3306 GCA_964606675.1 uncultured bacterium | reverse complement strand
CTTGGGCAAGGCCGGCTGCCAGCGCATCGAATCGACTCGCGAGGACCGTGCGCTCGTCGGGTGTGACCTGCCACATCCGGCTGCGCGTCTCGCCGTCGTCGAGCTTCATCGCATGCCAGATCGGCTCGTCCGGTGCTTCCCATGCTGCCAGCGCGGGATGGTCCTTCAGTTCGCTGACGCGCTCTCTCAGGAGGGTGCCGTCGTTCCCGCCGCCGAGGATCATGGGGACGCGAGTCCAGCCGAACATCCCGTGCTCGCGAGCGGCGTCCAGATGCGCGGCATTCTTGCAGCGCACCATGTTGACGCCGGAATCCTGCCAGAGCCGCCATTCGTCCTCGTCGCGCGGTATTTCGTACGTGCCGATAGGGAATAGCCGCTGGCCGTCTTGGTCGGGATACATCCTGGGTCTCCTCCTGAGAAGCGTTCCGGGCACAGTACAGCCCGAACCGCCTGAGCGCTAGCCCGATATGAGTATACGCACCTCATACGCGTCCATCGTCGCGACGTATCCGCCCGGCGTCTTGTCGAACGCTGCATCCGGGCCGGCTATCGCTCGCATGCCGTTCGGATCGAGCCAGTCGAGCCCGGTGACGATCGCGTCGTGCTCGTACGGGTCCTCGTTGACGAGGACGAAGAGCGTGCGGTCGCCGGCGCGTCTGGCGACAGCCGACACGCCCATTCCGGCCGGGAATCGCCGATAGTCGGTGGCAACGCGCACGCTCGGGGCATCGCCCGCGAACAGGAATGGGTGCAGCCCGTCGAACTCGGCGACGACGGACATCAGGTCGTCTAGGTGCGGCGCCGGGCGGTCCTCGGACATCGACCCCCACCACAGAAGCCCGGTTGCGCCGCGAGCTATCGCCTGCCACGCCATGAAACGGGCCTCGTCGACGCTCGGCCGCGCCTGCTGCAAGCCGCGGTCCGGGAACAGGCTCGACCAACTGAATGCCTGTTCGACCATCCACACTTCTTTGGTCGGCGCGCATCGACGATAGCGCTCCGTGAATCTCCCGGTCCATTCCATGGGTTGGTCCTGGCGGTTCGGGATCGGGTAGTAGTCGCAGCCCACGACGTCGACCCATGGCAGGCACCTGGCTACGGAGTCGTAGTCGCTCATGCTTGCCTCGTTGAGCCATATGGGCCGACCAGGATCGAGCCGTCGGATCATTTCGACGCCGCGTTCGAGGCCGCGCACCACTGCGTCCATCTTGTCGAGCAGGTCGGCGCGAGTCGCGTCGGAGCACTTCCGTAAGCGGACCGGTCGGCCGACGTCGTCGAGGCGCCAGGCATTCCAGATGGCCTCGTCTGGCGCTTCCCAGAGAACAAGTGCCTTGTGGCCCTTGAGTTGGTCTATGGTGGCTGCCAGCGCCGACCCGCCATCGTCGTCGGCCAGGATCATCGCCACCGGCACCCAGCCGAACATGCCGGCGGCTTCTGCCCGGTCGAGATCGTCCCTGCTGCCGCAACGGACCAGATTGATTCCCGCTTCGCTCCAGCGCGACCATTCGTCATCGGTGCGCGGCAGCTCGTACATACCAAGCGGAAACAGCGGCTTGCCGTTGCGTACGAGGATCATCGAACTCTCCCATCTGAGCGCCGTCGGGTCAGGTCTTGCCGGCTCGGGGCGTCCACGATATCTGCCAGAGGTGCCCGTCAGGGTCGGCGAAGCACCCGGAATAACCACCCCAGTCTTCGTCCCGCGCGGGCTTCGTGATCTTCCCGCCGGCGGCTTTGGCCTGGTTGAGGACCGAGTCGACTTCCACCTTCGAGCGGACGTTCTGCCCAAGGACGACGCCGTGGAACCCACGTCCTTTGTCGCGCACTCCCGCATCCTCGGCGAGGGACGAGCGTTCGCACAGCGTCAGAGAGGTGTTGCCGGTCTCGAAGAACGGTTCATCTTCGCTGCCGGGCTTGAGGGGCATGCCAAGCCCATCGCGGTAGAACGCGATGGAACGGTCCAGGTCCGACACACCCAGCGAGATGGTGCTGATACGCGGTTGCATGGGCCACCCTACTGCTGATCTCGTTCCCAGCGTTGGGTAAAGCTACGAATTGAGTCTGTCAAGCGCGTCTCCCACGCCGCCAAGGTTCGCCAGGCGCATCTCGGAGTACTTGCGCGAGAGCACCACACCCTCGGCTCCAGCGTCCAGCGCGGCGAACACGGCGCCTGCGACGTCCTCCGGCGACTCGTCTCTGTCATCTTGGCCGACGGGGATGTCGATGTCGATGCCGGGCCACACCTCGCAGCGGCCGTCGACCCCATCGAGGGCGCGTCGGGTCTCCCTGGCGACGTAGTCTGCAGAGAAACCGGCCTTCGCCAGATCGCCCCAGTCGGCTTCGTCTATGCCGAGGATGCGGTAGAGGAAGCGGTAAGTCTCTTCGGGTTCGGCATCGCGGAAGATCGACTCGTGGAGGCTCTTGACGAACGTTCGGAAGCGGCTTCCAGCGCAATTGTGATACGTTACGACCTTCAGGAAGTCGCTGTAGTTGGCCAATTCGTCGTAGTCCTGCTCGGCGCGGAAGAACGGGCTGAACGAGTTCAGGTGCATGATGTGCCAGCCGATCTTCGCCTCGGGTCTGACTGCCTTGCCAACGCCGTAGATCTCGCCGTACATCGCGCGCAAGCCGTCGGTCCAGAGCTTCTCCCATTCGAGAATCTCCGGATGTTCGAGCAAGAGCCTCCAGAACGCCACGAAGTAGCCGTCTCGCGGGCGCTCGCCTTTGCGCGCAGAGGTGAAGTAGCCCGACAGGTCTTTGAACGCGGTTGTCGCCCGGCGGACGTTGATCCCGCGCTCGACGGCTCGCTTGCGGCAATGCTCGCAGAAGCACCCGATGCCGCGGGTGTTCCATCCGCCGCCGATCAGGTTCCCAAGCGGCCCCTGTCGCTCCGACGCCCACGCGATCCCGGCTATATCATACGACTTGAGGTAGTCCTCGACGAGCGAGAGGTGCCAGTTGCGGTAGTCGGGATGGTTGAAGCATGGAGTGCCCGTCCGCCGTCCCCACGGATCGATCTCCGAGACGAGCGCGAAGTTCGGTATGTACTCCGCTATCGGCGCGTACGGGTTCTCGTTGATCCAGCAGTAGACGTCCATTGCGCGCTTCTGCGCGTGCGGCAGCACCTCGGCGATGATGTCGAGACCGTTCGTGTCACTATCGGGCGCCTCGAAATCCTTGATGAACGTGTTCCTGTAGAACTCGGCGTGCGTTCGAGCGAAGTTGCCGCCCTGGAAATCGGCGTCGTATGCCTGCACGCCGTGATCCGGCAGCGGGTGACCCTCGATCTGCCGCCCGCCGGTGCCCCGA
>CAZSJP010000628.1:0-3313 GCA_964606675.1 uncultured bacterium | reverse complement strand
TTTAGCACGTCGTCGCGTCGGTCGGCCCATTCGATGCTGAACTGTGCGACGCCCATGATCGAGTAGATGATCTCCTGCAGCGGGGAGTACGCGATGCTCGCGCGCAAGAATGCGCCGTCGCCGTAGAGGTCCACCGCCCTGACGAACGGCTCGTAGTTGGCGGTGTACGTTCTGTCGGCGACCATCGCGCCGATGGCAGCGTAGTCGTCCGGATCGTCGAACATGTACTTGAGCCGCCACGTTGTCCCCGGCGCCGGTCGCCAGATCTCCGTTAGCAGCCCTTTCGGCGTCTCGAAGATTGTCTTTGTCAGTTGGACGTCGTCATCGACGTAGCTGACGGTCGACGCCTTCACGTTCGGGTTTGCCTGCCTGAGGACGCCGGGTCCTTTCTCAAGAAGGCAGACCTCGGCCTTCCGCAACTCAAGCTCGACCTGCGAGCGAGGTAACTTGTTGGAATAGATGGTGAAGGGCAGCTTGTCGGGCGTTTCCGCCCGCAAGGCCGCCTCTACTCGCTCGCGAGGCGTCACGAGTCTCCTCCGGCTTTCACGAAAGCTCACATTATTGCTCACTTCAGACGAAGTAATGTACGCCGAACGCGCCGACGAGAGAACCGTCGCGCCTCACGCAGGCCCAAGCGTGCCTCCTATGCAGGCCTGGGCGCACGCGATGCGAGAGGCGGCTCGGACGGGCCGGCGCTTGACTTTGGGGCCGCCGGTGATACAATTGATATACGTGTGACCGGGCGTCGGTTCGCACACTGCGAGACAATGTAGCACGGTGCGCCCAAGCGTCCACGTGTAGGGGAGTAACGCTATGAGAGTGCTTGTGAGCGGAGGGTTCGGATTCCTCGGCACGAGCGTCATTGAGGCTCTGATTGAGAACTATGGCTCGGATATTTCGATCCACGTCGTGGATAACCTCTCCAGCAACCCGATCCCGCACGAGGTGTTCCTGGACGAGATCGAGCGGCCGGACAATTTCACTTTCGACGTGGTCGACATACACGAGTTCTGCGAGACGACGGACGACACCGATTGGGACGTCATCTATCATCTCGCCTCGGTGGTCGGCCCCGCCGGAGTTCTGGGGCACGCCGGTCGTATCGCGTACACGATAAACCGCGACGCGCGGCTGCTGGCCGAACTGGCGCTCAAGTCGGACGCCAAGCTGGTGGACATTTCCACTTCCGAGATATACGGCGGCGGCCGCGACGGGCAATGCAAAGAAGAGTATCCGAGAGTCATCACCGCCGACTACTCGGTGCGCCTGGAATACGCCGCGGGGAAGCTGGCGTCGGAGATCGCGTTGGTCAACATGGCGGCCACCGCCGGGCTGAAGACGTCCATCATCCGCCCGTTCAACATCGCGGGACCTCGCCAGTCCGGCAAGGGCGGGTTCGTCCTGCCCCGGTTCATCGGACAGGCGATGACCGGTCGCCCGATCACAGTGTTCGGCGACGGCAGCCAGATACGGGCGTTCACCCACGTTAGGGATATGGCGTCCGGGATCATCCTGGCTGCCGAGAAGGGGAAGAACGGCGAAGCCTACAACCTCGGTAACATCAAGAACAAGACGACGATACTGGAATTGGCCGAGGCGGTGAAGGCCGTCGTGAACCCCGCAGCGGAGATCGTATTCATCGATCCGAAGACCGTCTACGGGCCTCTCTACGAGGAAGCCAACGACAAGTATCCGGACGCGACGCTCGCCATGAAGGAGCTCGGCTGGGAGCCAAAGTACCTTCGCGACGACGTCATCCGCCACGCCACCGAATATATGAAGACGCTGGACTCCGGCCTGCTGCAAACGCTCGCCGGCGCCGAGTAGCGTCGCCGGCGTCCGCGCGTCACAGCCGGTGCACGGACGATCCGGGGCGGAATCGCTCAAGGCCCCCATCTTCGATGAGCGCCATACCTAGGGCGCCGGAGCCACACCAATGTACCGCGGCAGGCCGGTAAGCGTTGCCATGCCCGCCTTCGACGAGGCCAAGGCCATCGAGGCCTGCGTGAGCGATTACCTCGCGTCGCCCTACGTCGATGAGGTGATCGTCGGCAACAACAACTCCACGGACGGAACGGGCGACTTGGCGGCGGCGGCCGGCGCGAAGGTCGTCGAGGTGCCGCGGCAGGGCTATGGTTACGCATGCAAGGCGGCCCTCGATGCATGCGCCGGCGACTTCCTCGTTCTCACGGAATCCGATGGATCGCTGCCCGCGGAGAATCTTGAGAAGCTGCTGGCATACATCGACTACTTCGACATCGTCAAGGGCGCCCGGTCCAATCGTTTCATGGTCACCGACGACGCAGACTGGACATTCGCGATGATGTTCGCGAACTGGGTGCTCGCCAAGTACATGCAGGTGCTGTTCCTCGGCACGCGCATGTTCGAGGATGTATCGATGCGCGAAGTCGGTGGGACGCAGCGTGTGATGCGTGCCGAGACGTGGCGCGAGATCAGCCCGCACGTGACCGAGGGAAAGTCTGCTTTCCTTCCGGATACCGTCACCATCGCCCTGAAGAAACGCGCTCGGATACTTGAAGTCCCGATCGCGTACCGCGGGCGAGAGGGCATTTCCAAGATCACCGGGAACAGGTACGTTGCCGCCAAGCTGGCCTTCCGGATGTTCGTCTTCATCACGAGGAACAGATTCCGGAGTTTCGACTGATGCTTCGGCGGCACAGCGTGCTCTGGGTGTCGCTGCTGCTCCAGTCGCTGATATGGTTCGCTCTGCCCCGCACGCCCATTCCTTCGGTCAACCTCGTCGCACAGATTGAGGACGCTCGTGCCGCACTCGGCGTCGGCACTGTAATCAACGACCGCCCCGTGGCTCCGTGGCACCCGACGGCGTCGGCTCTTTCGGCAATCGGTGTCGCGTTCTCCAGCGATCGCGTCCATGGCGTTCGCGTGGTCTGGTTGTTGTTGCTCTTCGCCGTGAACGCGCAACTCTATCTCGTCGCGCGCAACGTGTTCTCCGCCGAGTGTGCGTGGCTGACGACGTTCTGCGTAACGTTTGGCGCCGAGTTCTACCGCTCCGCACTTGCAGCATCTACTGAGATCTGCGCGTTTGCGTTCGCTCTGGTGCCTCTGCTGCTCTTCACCGGCGAACGGAAGCCCCGCGCGCGAGACCTCGTGTTGGCGGCACTTGCAGCGAGTCTCGCGACGCTTTCGCGGATCGAGTTCGCAGTGCTGCTTCCGGCGTTAGTGCTGCTGTTCCTGGGGCGAAACGCGTCGCTGAGCTTGCGCGCGAAAGTGTTCTACGCCCTTTCGGCCCTCGGTGTGTTCGTCGCCGTCCTGTTCCCGCAGGCCCTGTGGG
>CAZSJP010000627.1:0-3326 GCA_964606675.1 uncultured bacterium | reverse complement strand
GTGCGTGGCGCGCTGCCGGGGCTGGTGTTGGTGGACGCCGGCGACATCCTGACCGACATGCGCCTGATCAAGACCGAGCCTGAAGTCGATTGCCTCAAGGAGGCGGGGAAGCTCGCGTGTGTCGGATACCGGGAGCTACTCCGAGCCGCCGTGCCGGGCAACACCGAGCTACAAGCCGCCGGTGCCGCCGAGGGCGCCGCTCGCGCGGCGGGCGCCGAGACTATCTCGTTCATGGTGTTCGGTAGCGGAAGTCGGTGCGACACCATCATCGGGCGGCCGACCAACAAGACGATCGATGGTGGCGACATGATCATGGCGGCGCTCGCCGTGCAATATGAGGGCTACGTCGCCACCGTCGAGTACCCATTCGTTGCAGGAAACGCGTCCGACGCGCAGAAACGGCTGCTAGCGGTTCTCATGGAGGCGGCCAACGTGCAGTTGGGGCACCTGAAGGACGGTGTGCAGGGCGCCAATATGGTGCGCGCTGTCAAAGACGTGTTCGCCAGGCACGACGTATCGGCGTACGACGTCTACCCACCGATGCATGGAGCGGGGCTGGCCGAGGCCGAATCGCCCTACCCCGATGAGAACGCCACCTATCCACTCCGGGCCGGGATGTGCGTCAACTCCGACATCAGCCTGTTCGGGCACCCGGCGGGGTCCAATCGCATCGAGGAGGGCTTCGTGATACGCGAGTCCGGCCCGGAATCGCCCACGCCGCTCATCCGTCGGCTCTGCGAGGCCGGCGAGTCGAGCGGCTCAGAGATTCGGCTCGATTGAGGAGCGCGACATGGGCGACGGGAGACGAACGCTGGTCATCTGCGCGCACGATGACGACGAGGTCATCGGGCCGGGCGGCACGATACGCCTGCTGGCCGATGCCGGAGTAGAGGTCACGACGGTAGTCTTCGCGACCGGGAACGAGGGCTACCCGAGCATAGAACTGGAGGACACGATCGTGGAGCGCCGCGTCGGCGAGCGCGCAGCGGCGCAAGGGATTCTCGGCACCGCCCATTGCATCTCACACGCCTATCGCGACTTCGACAATCTCGATTGTGAGGACGTCTACCGCAAGGTGATGCAAGCCGTGCGCTCGGTCCGTCCGCACGCGGTGTTCTCGCATCTTGCCGGGGACTACCTGGCGCATCGCACGTTGGCGGAGGTCGCGCCCGAGGCCGTCTGGCAGGCCGGCTGGCAGTGCTCGCTGTCGCTGGGCGAGCCATGGCAGGTCGAGCGTCTCTACCAGTTCCCGATACTGGAACTGGTCGCCAAGCCGTCTCACGTCGTGGACATCACCGGCACGTTCGAGGCGAAGCTGAATGCTATGCGCGCGTACAAGTCGCAGCACGGGGTCGTAGCCGGGGTCCTGGCGCAGATTGAGGCGAAGGCCCGTGCGTACGGGTCGCTGGTCGGCGTCGAGTACGGCGAGGCCCTCGTGCGGTCGCAGGTCATCCCTGTGCGGGTTTCGCAACCTCTGGCGCTGCTGGGCAGATAGGAACGCCCGCAGCGCGCGGATCTTAGTCTTCCAAGTAGTCCTGCACCTGCACGAAGTTCACGGCGTTCCTGGCGCCTACCGGTCCGTCCGGCTTCCCGTCGGCCCAGTCGGTGATCGTCAGCCTCCCGGTAGCCGCCGTCGCGCGAAACACCTTTCTCTGGTAGTTGAACCAGTACGGGTTCTCCGAGCCGAAATGGCCGCCTCCGAACGACCCGTGGTTCCGCTTGAGGGCGACGAACGTCTTCTCCGGCACGACGTCGCCACCTTCGATCTCGGTATTCAGGCCGTGTCGCTTCTCTTCCGACGTCCCTGAGAGCAACGCATCGTAGTCACCGACTATCGACATGACGCTGTAGAGCCGCCCGGGAACGAGGTTCCTCAGCGGCTGTGACACGGCATTCGGACGCACGTCGCTACGTCGCAGAACGAGATAATTGCGGCCCTGTTCCGAGCGCCCCTGGAGGTCGTTATACCCGTTGCCCATCTCCACCTTGCAGTTCCGCTCGATGTTGATCGCGACGTCCCAGCCCTCCCAGTGCTCGGCGAAATCTCCATTGTAGATATGGTCGTTGCGGAACGTGAACCCGTATTCGTCCGAGAGCGGCTCCGTGTTTCCCTCAATGCCGTAGTGGCGGCTGAGCTTGGCCAACCAGCGGATCGTCTCGTCGTTGGCGTAGCCGGAGTGCCAGCCTGTGACGCCACGCAGCCCATCGTACGCCTCGTCGTTCGCGATAAATCGGTACTGCATGTCCTGATAGACCTTCATGTCCGCTTCGGGATGGATATCGAGCTGATGACCGTAGTCCATCATGCCGAAGACGTGGACCATATTCTGCGCCGCGTTCGGGAACTCGCGCCGCCAGTCGCGCAGGCAGGTGCCCATTCTCCACTCGATCCATTCCTGCGCTATGGCCTCCTCGTGTCGCTCTAGCTGGTAGCGCTCCCATGCTATAGGATAGCCCGCGTCGATCGCTGCCCGATAGAAGAGCGTGCTTGAGCGCGATTGGTCTTCGGCGTCAAAGACGCCCCAGTCGTCCCGATTCGGGAAGTGCCCCCCAGTGTAAGGATAGAGTTTCTTCCCGCGAAACCGTTCGTCGGCGGCGATTCGCTGCAGCGCTTCAATGTACGCCGGGTATGCAGGGAAATCTCCAGAGAAGAACTCGTCCATCAGAGTCCCGTCGGACAACGGATCATTCAGCCCGAATGCGTTGGACCAGTACTCGAATATGTCCGCCGCGTCGTGCTCGGCGCGCCGATCATGTCGGCTGCCCACGGATATGTTAGAGATGCAGCGTCCACCCAGTGCCTTCCACTCCCGCCTCTGTTCGTCTCCGCCACCGACGATGGTGTTCACGTGCGGGAGGACATGCCGCTGCAGAAACGGCCAGTCGTAGGGCCCATACTCGGGGATGCTCGGGCCTCCGATCCTGTTATAGATGAGTTCCGGCACCTGACGAACCGTGAACTCTCGCGCATTCATGCCGGAGACCGTGAACGCACCCGGCGGGAGATACGCCATCGCCTCGCTGCGCCCGGCGTATTCGCGCATGGCAACGTCGGCGCCGTTGACCGAGAACGATCCCCCGTCCGCGCAGGCAAGGAACACCCAGCCCTCGCGCGAGTTCTCGAGCGTCAGCTCCTCGTCGGCTGCGAGGCCGTCGCCGGCCGCAAGTTCGGTGACCAGGTTATTCAGTCGTTTCATCGCGGTTCGCCCCTGGGTTGGTAGCTGAGATTCCGAGGAAGTCGAGCTGGAGGAGCCCCACCCAGCCGCCTTCGCGATCCGAGTGCCGGCGGCTACGATAGGGCTGGCAGCGAGATACTTCAGGAATGT
>CAZSJP010000626.1:0-3327 GCA_964606675.1 uncultured bacterium | reverse complement strand
GGTCGCGAAACGGGTTCTGCCCGAGGTTCGCACGAACTTCCTGTTCGGAGAGCGGCGCGAGGAGGCCATCGAGACGGCAATCGGGATCGACGCCTGGTCGCTGAACCCCGAGACACACGATGCGGACGCCGAGTTCGTCTCCGAAGCGAAGGCGCGCGGATTGCACGTGAGTGCGGGCAACGCGATTGAGACGGCCGATCTGCATCGGATGCTTCGGCTGGACGTGTGGGGTGTCCACAGCAACTTCGCGGCCCGCGCGGTGGCGGAGCGAGACCTGCTTTTCGCATGAGACCGTGGGGCATGCCATGCTAGTACTCGTTTGCTGTGACAGACGTGCTGCCTCGCCCGACGCGTCAGGGCTGACCCACCCATTGCCGGGTACGTGAGCATGTACAGTGGAGTACTAGAAGGACTACGCGCTCGCCTCGCCGAGGAGAACACGTCCCTGCGCACGGAGATCGTCGGTGGAGCGACGACGTTCGCGACAATGGCCTACATCGCGGTAGTCAACCCAGCCATCCTCAGCGACGCCATCGGCAAGGAATGGGAGAGTTCGCTTGTCGTAGCGACCTGCCTGGGCGCGGCGTGCGCGACGGCGCTCATGGGGTGGCTCGCGCGGTATCCGATCGCGCTGGCGCCCGGCATGGGCCTCAACGCGTATTTCGCATACACCGTCGTCTTGCAGCAGGGCATCGAGTGGCAGACGGCGCTTGCGGCTGTGTTCGTGAGCGGGTTGCTGTTCATCGCCCTGGCAGCGATCAACGTGCAGGAGATGATCGTATCCGCGGTCCCTGCCGGCATCAGATTCGGCACGGCGGCCGGCATAGGGATCTTCATCGCGTTCATCGGGCTGAAGAACGCGGGGCTGGTGGTCGGCAGCCCGGCCACGTTGGTTACCGCCGGCGATCTTACGGACCCCCCGGTGCTCCTAGCCGTCGGCGGCATCACGCTCATCGGCGCCCTCAGAATGTGGAACGTGCGCGCCGCCATGATCCTCGGGGTGTTGGCGACCGCGGTCGTCGGAATGCTTCTCGGCGTCGCTTCGCCGCCCGAAGCGGTCGTGGCGATGCCGCCATGGCCCGGCGAGCTTGTGGGCCAGGCCATACTGCGGTTGCCCGATGCCCTCGAACTGGGCTTGGTTACCATGATCGCGACGTTCCTGTTCGTCGACCTGTTCGATACGACGGGCACTCTGGCCGGCGTGGGTGGGGCCGCTGGGTTCCTCGATTCCGAGGGACGATTGCCGCGAGCGCGCCGGGCGTTCCTGGCAGACGGCATCGGGACGAGCTTCGGCGCGCTGTTGGGCACGAGCACGGTGACAAGCTACATAGAAAGCGCGGCCGGCATCTCCGAGGGCGCTCGCACGGGCCTGGCCAACTACGTGACGGCGCTTCTATTCCTGCTGGCGATACCGTTCTTCCCATTGGCCCAGGCGATACCCGGCTTCGCCACGGCCCCGGCTCTGGTCGTGGTGGGTGTCATGATGTGCGCGGAGATGCGCCGTGTCAGGTGGGGCGAGACGAGCGAGGCGCTGCCGGCCGTGGCGGTGATGATCGGTATTCCGCTGACGTTCAGCATAGCAACGGGGCTTGCGCTGGCGTTTGTAATACACCCGTTGTTGCTGGCAGCCGGCGGCAGATGGAGAGACGCGACGTGGCTCAACTGGACCATCGCCGGCCTGGTCGTATTGCGCTACGCACTGCTCTGACGTCACGGATCGACTCGGCGGCTCGTTGCCTCGCGGCGAGTTGGGTGTTATCGTAGCCGATGAGCACCGCCCACGACGTGTCGCGAGACCCACCAGAAGGAATGTGCCGTGAAGATGATCGTTGCCTTCATCAAGCCGTTCAAGCTCGACGAAGTCAAGGAAGCGCTCCAAGGTCTGGTGCGGGGGATGTCAGTGTCCGAAGTGAGGGGATTCGGTAGACAGAAAGGCCATGCGGAGTTCTACCGCGGGAGCGAGTACCAGGTCGATTTCCTGCCGAAGATCCGCATCGACCTCGTTACCCGCGACGAGGACCTGGACGACGCGATCGGTGCGATCATGGAGGCCGGCCGAACCGGGCAGGTTGGCGACGGGAAGATATTCGTCCTGCCGGTCGAGGAAGCCGTCCGAATCCGAACGGGCGAGGCCGGGGAGGATATCCTCTGAATCCCCCCCGACCCTCGGGCCGAGTTGCGGGCTCTATCCGCGCTGGCCGGATGCCCGCATGAGTCTGTAGCAGAAGCTGTCGATCAGGGCCTGCCAACTGGCCTCTATCACGTTGTCCGAGACCCCTACGGTGCCCCAGGGCTCGCCGGATCTGTGGTCGACCGACTCGATCAGCACGCGGACGCTCGCGGCCGTGCCCTCGCTGGCCGACACGTCGCGAACCTTGTAGTCGCTGAGGCGCACGTCGTTCAACTCCGGGAAGTCGAACTCCAGCGCCCTACGTAGCGCGCGGTTCAGCGCATCCACTGGCCCCGATCCCTCGGCGACCGTGTGGCGCACGTCGTCACCGACACGTAACTTGACGATCGCTTCGCTCTCGAGCGTCGCATCGCCGTTTCCGGGCCCGTGCCGGTTGATGGTTCGCCATCCGACGACCTCGAACGGGTCCTGGAACATCCCCATTCCACGCATCGCGTACAGCTCGAAGGAGGCATCGGCGGCCTCGAAGGAGTATCCCTCGAACTCCATCCGCTTCATCCGTTCGAGCAGATCGACTACGCGCGGGTCGCGCTTGTCGATACCCGGCAGAAGATGCTGTAGCTTGTTCACGATCGCCGAGGAACCGGCCTGCTGCGATATGAGGTATTGCCGCTCGTTGCCGACCAACGCCGGATCGACGTGCTCGTAGCACTGCGGGTTCTTCATCATCGCGTCGATGTGCGCGCCGCCCTTGTGCGAGAACGCGCTCTCGCCCACGTAGGGCATCCGGTGATCGTGCTGTATGTTGGCGATCTCCGCCACGAACCGCGACAGATCGGTCAGGCAAAGCATGTTCTCGGCTCCGATCGCCGTCATCCCGAGCTTCAGTTCGAGCGTCGGGATCACCGTGCATAGGTTCGCGTTGCCGCTACGCTCGCCGAAACCATTCACCACGCCCTGTACGTGTCTTGCGCCGGCCTCCACCGCGACGATGGTGTTGGCCACCGCCATTCCGCCGTCATTGTGCGCGTGCATGCCGAACGGCAGACCTATGTGTGGCAACGTCTCGCCGATTATCTGCCGCACACGGCTCACGATCATGCCGCCGTTCGTGTCGCAGAATATGAGCGATTCGGCGCCCCCTGCCTCGGCCGCCTTGAGGGTGTTTATCGCGTATTCGGGCGATGCCTCGTAGC
>CAZSJP010000625.1:0-3329 GCA_964606675.1 uncultured bacterium | reverse complement strand
CAGCCTGAAGAAGATCGGCGTCCTGCCGTGGCGGATCGAGGAGTACTTTGGCACGCTCGTAGAGTCGATGAAAGCGCCCTCGGGAAGCACGTGGGTGCACCTGGCGGCGCTGGGTCACTACGTGGCGGACGCGACGCAGCCGATGCACGCGACGGTGAATTACGATGGGCAGCTCACCGGCAACCGCGGCATACACTTCCGCTTCGAGTGGTGGATGCTCGAGCAGCACGCCGACCGGATTCGCATTAGGCCCCGCCTGCCGGCCCTCGTCGAGGAGCCGCTCGGGACCGCTTGGGCGATGGTGCTCGACGCGTACACAGACATAGACACGCTGCTTGCGGCGGACACGGCCCTGCGCCGCGAGTTTCGCGAGCCGGCAGTGAATGCCAGGGGCCGCGGCGTGGCCGATACGGAGTTCGACGGCAAGCTGTGGGAACGCCTCGGTTCGATCGCCACGGACCGGCTCGACTTCGCCGCCCAAGCCATCGCAGGTTACTGGTACCTGGCGTGGCTGAAGGCGGGCAAGCCCGATCTCTCGGGGATGCCTGCCCCACCCGAGCCACCCGAAGCCCGCTAAGGCGTAGGCGCCTGCGGCGCCTTCGGGCCGGCGCTAGCGCCGGCGGTCAGAAGCGAGGGACTGTCTTGAAGATAGTTATCGTCGGAGCCAGTGGGCAGCTCGCTAGCGAGATGGTCAGGCAATGGGACGGATCGCACGATCTTGTTCCGCTGACCATCGATGAGCTCGACATATCGGACCTGGGCGCCACCCGAGCAGCCGTTGACGCGACGAAGCCCGATCTCGTCGTCAACTGCGCCGCCTACAACTTCGTGGACGACGCCGAACAGCACCCCGACGACGCATACAGGGCCAACGCACTCGGCCCCAGGAATCTGGCGATCGCAGTCGGCACCGGCGGCATCCCGCTGGTGCACTATTCCACCGACTACGTCTTCGATGGCCGCGCGGCGACGCCGTACGTCGAGTACGACGCGACCAGCCCACAGGGCGTCTACGCCAGGAGCAAGGCTGCCGGCGAGCAGGCCGTTCGCGATCACACTGACCGATTCTACTTGATCCGCGTGGCATGGCTTGCCGGGCACGGCGGATCGAACTTCGTCGAGACGATGCTGCGCCTTGGCGCCGAACGCGACACGCTACAAGTCGTGAGCGACCAAATCGGCACACCGACTTTCTGCGCGGACGTCACCAGAGAGACCGCTCGGCTGGTCGAGACAGCGCAGTTCGGCCTCTACCACATGACGAGCAAGGGACAGTGCTCGTGGTACGACTTCGCCGTGGGAATATTTCGGGCCACCGGCATGGACCGGGTCACGGTCGACCCGGTGCCCACCACGGCGTTTCCGAGGCCCGCGCCGCGCCCGGCATATGGCGTGCTGCGGAACATGATGCTCGAGCTTTCCATCGGCGATGACATGCCCGAGTGGCAGGATGCGCTGGGTGAGTACCTGGCGGCGAGATGACCGGGTAGAGATCGCCGGGAATCGTGCACGAAACAGGGGAGGAATCAAGCTATGAGACCAACGATGGCCGTTCAGGCTCTGGCTCTGGCGATACTCGTCGGATGCGCTGGCCACATGCGCTCGCACGACGAGCGCCACGAGATATCGCACGACGCTACCACGAGGGCCGCATACAGCGATCGGACGCCCGTCTTCGATCGACCGTGGCCGGCGGACCATCGCAAGTTCACGTTCGCAATTCTCGGCGACAAGACCGGTGGCGGGCGGGAGAACTGGCCCATCTTCGATGCCGCTGTAGAGGACGTGAATCTCCTCAAGCCCGACTTCGCGATCATGGTCGGCGATCTGATCCAGGGATACTCGCGCGATACGGTCACTGCCGCGGCGGAATGGGACGAGTTCTGGAGCCATGCGAACAAGCTCACCGTACCGTTGTTCATCCTCCCCGGAAACCACGACGTTTCCGGCTCGACCACGATGAAGACCGAGTTCTGGAAGCGAAGAGTCGGTCATCTGTATTACTCATTCGACTACATGGGATGCCACTTCATCGCGCTCAACACCCAGCAGGGCGCGAGGGGCAACCCGTTTGGCGACGAGCAACTGCGGTTCGTCGTGGACGACCTGGCGCGAAACAGAGACGCACGCCACACCTTCGTCCTGATGCACCAGCCGGCGTGGTACATCGATGCGTTTGCCGCAGGATGGGCTTCCGTCGACAGCGCGCTCGGAGATCGGCCGGCGACGTACTTCGCGGGGCACTGGCACAGGTTGGTCCATGACGTCAGACACGGGGTGGAGCACATAGTGCTCGGACCCACCGGCGCGGGCTTGCGTCCCCTCGAAGCAGAGCAGGTCGGACGGTTCCACCACTACACGCTCGTCACCGTCGACGGCGACTCGACCCACATCTCGTATCTCAGGCCCGGGTCGGCGTTTCCACGGGACATCGCAACCCGAGCGTTCTCCGAAGCGTCCAGACGGCTGCTTCGGACGCGAGGGCGCGAGATGGTGCGTGCGGCCGGCGGCCAAACCGAGATCGGTTTCAGCGTCACGATCGACAACGATCTGCCCGACACGACCACGGTCAGGTTCACTGCCGACCTCGACGGCACGGATTGGCGAGCGTCGGATGGTGCGAAGATCGATGGAGTTGCGGTTGTGGCGCCGCGAGCGGAGCGCGAGGTGCCGTTCTCGTTCGTCGTAGCGAGCGATCGGCTGGCGCCCGCCCCGACCATCGCCACCAGCGTCGGATATCGAGGCAAAGAGATGTACGCGTCGTCTCGCGTGGTGCCCGTTGCTCCAGACTCGGCGATGAGGGTGGTGCCCGAGTGGCATGTGGTCGGACCATTCCCCGGCGGCACTCCGAACGCCGACCCGGCAGCCGATCCGAGAGCGGCCGTTCCATGGCTGTTCGATGGGGAAGGGCCGCAAGCGGGGTGGTCCGATGGCGCGGAGTTCGCCGTAGAGGGCCAGCGGGCCGGCGCTCCGGCTGCGCTCAGGTGGCAGGCGGCCGCCGCGTCCGAGCGCGGACGGGTCGACCTTGGCCTCGTCACGGACGCCTACGACAGCTCTATGGCATACGCGACGTGCGCCATCTACAGCCCGGACGACCGCCATACGGTCGCCTACTTCCGCATCGACGACTACGCCCGCGTGCTCGTGAATGGCGAGCCGGCGGAAGGCGGCACCACCGACAAGCTCTACCGGATCGACAAGGGACCCGAGTACGTGCCCCTGCCGCTCGTGGCTGGTTGGAACACGGTGGTCGTCAAGATCTTCGACCGCTACGGCCTGTGTTACTTCGACTTCCGCGTCGCCGACCAGACGGGCGATTTGCTGTTTGC
>CAZSJP010000624.1:0-3334 GCA_964606675.1 uncultured bacterium | reverse complement strand
CGCCGTCAGGGACATCGAGTATTTCACCTACTCGACCGGGCACCGCCCACGCGCCCAGGAGGCCGTGGAATACGTCGCGGACAACTACCGCTCGGATGACAGGGTCTACAACAACACTGCGCTGGCCGATGCATGGGTCAGTGAGCATTTCGGGGCGCACGGATTGCCCGTCAAAGCCGTGGGCTTCCACGCTTCGTTTGGACGCGCGCCGGGGTTCGATCCATCAAGGCGCACATGGTTCATCAGCGAGGCCATCTTCTCGACATGGCGTATCCGGAACCCCAGCGTGGAGTGGATCGAGCCGCGCGCGCAGCTCAAGACCATGTTTCCGTCGTTCATGGGGCCTCGCAGCCGTACGTTGTCGGTCTACCTCTATGAGCCCCCCGAAGGATCCGTCGCGACGCCGTAGGGCTATGCCGTGCGGAGGTCGCGCGAGGCGCCCCTACGGAGCGTCGACCAACCTCCGCGCCAATGACGAAAGCCCGGCGGTTCCCTCGCTGAACGCTTTGAGCCGCAGGGAGAATCTCGTCTCCGCCGGCTGAAGCAAGTATTGCGGCAGAACCCCCGGGCCGCAACTGCCATTGCCCAGCCCGGCCTGACCCCTATCCAGACACCATACCGTCTTGCCGCATGGGTGCAGTTCGTGCGTGTGCCGCGCGCGGCAGATGCCGTCCGAACGATAGGGCAGCGCCGACACGTTCAGGTACGACTCGCCCGTCGACTCGGCGATGGCGATGAGGCCGACGCCGGCTCGGCTTGAGAGGGCAGCCCAGCGCACGTCGGTCTTGTTCCCGCTCTCCTGCGGCATGATGTACGGGTAGAGCTGGTCGGACACGCCGCCCTCGTACACACCGACCGGAGCGCTTCCCTTCCGATCGCCATAGCTCTCATGCGGGCCGCGCCCGTACCACGTGATCCAGTCGAACTCGGCCGGCAGTTCCAGACATAGGCCGATCCGCGGCAGGGGTGGCAGCGCGCCGAACGGCAGGACGTGCACCCCGACTATCACCTCGCCATCGCCCAACACGTCGTACTGGTATTGGCACTGGAAACCCGCGTCGACACCTTCAGCCTGGACCGTAGACGTCACCGACACTCGGCATGACTGGCGCGCGGTGGGCTCGACGGCGACGTCTTCGACGACGTGTTCGACGCGGTCGAGCCCGGCATCACGCCACAGGCTCTCCATCTTGCTTTCGTCGGCAGCATGGAACGACGAGTCGTTGTCGGTCGGTGGGCGCCACACGTTCAGCCGCGGGCCGCTCGTCAGCAGGTACGTGCCGTGGTGCGAGAGGCTGCTCAACGTGCCCTGACTCCGCGAGAAGACCGCCTCCGTGCCGTCGTCACAGGAGACGGTCGCAATGTCGCCATCCTCTGCGCATCTGACGTCCGGAACGTCGGCCAGCGGGATCCGAGGCGCATCGGCGTGCCACGGAAGAGCGAACTGCTCCCACGCCACCTCGTGCCCGGCCTCGGCCCACAGCGTAGCGTCGCCCAGAACGAAGCTCACGTGGAGCCAGTACTCGCCCCCGGCCACAAGCTCGGGCTTCTCGATCGGCAGGGGCGCCATGGCGCTGTTCCCGGGTTTGAGCGCTGGCATGGGCAGCGTCCCGGACTGTATCGCTTCACCGTCGAACCTGACCGACCAGAGCATACGCAAGTCGGACAGATCCTCGAACCGGCGCCTGTTGGTCACGACTATCTCGCCCCGAGCGAGGTTGGCGCTGACGCCCATGGGCTGAAGTATCTTCTTGTATTCCCGCATCGCCGGATGTGGGTCTCTGTCGGGCGAGATCAGCCCGTTGATGCAGAAGTTGAGGTCGTTGACCTCGTCGCCGAAATCTCCGCCGTAAGCGAAGTATTCTTGGCCATCCGGTGCGGTCTTGCGCAGCCCCTGGTCGACCCAGTCCCAGATGAACCCGCCTTGCAGACGTTTGTGCGCGGCGATCGCATCCCAATACTCCTTCAGGTTGCCCGTGCTGTTTCCCATGGAGTGGGCGTACTCGCACATGACGACCGGGCGTGTCTCGTCCGGATCGCTCGCCATCTCGACTATTCGGTCGACCGTCGGGTACATCGGCCCCAGCACGTCTACCGCGGGGTCGTTTTCGGCGGGATGATAGTGGACCAATCGCGTTGGGTCGTACTGGTGCATCCACTCCGAGAGCAGCCGATGGTTGCGGCCGAAACCCGATTCGTTGCCCATCGACCAGACGAGAACGGACGGGTGGTTCTTGTCGCGCATGACCATCCGCTGCCCGCGCTCCATGAACGCGTGCTCCCAGTCCGGGTCTTCCGCCGGCTTCTCCCACACTGCATGAGACTCGATGTTCGCTTCGTCGAACAGGTAGATTCCGTACTCGTCGCAGAGGTCGTACCATCGGGGGTCGTCGGGGTAGTGAGCCGTGCGGACCGCGTTGATATTATGGCACTTCATCAGAAGTATGTCGTCGCGCATCGACTCGACCGTGACGGCCTTGCCTCTGTCGGGGTCATGCTCGTGCCGGTTGACTCCGCCGAAGACCACCGGCGCCCCATTGACACACAGCCGCCCGTTCATGAGCTCGACCTGCCGAAAGCCGATGCGAGCGGAGATGATCTCCTCCGCCGCCCCATCCGGGCCGTTGACCGTCAGCAGCAGCGTGTAGAGATGCGGGGTTTCGTCCGTCCACGGGAGCGGATCGGCGACAGCGTTCCGGAAGTCGAGGATCGCGTTTTCGCCGGCATCGACAGGAGCCGTCGTAGCCTCGCGACCGGACGCGACCGAGGACCCGTCGGGACTCAGGAGTTTCATCTCGACGGCGCACTCTCCCGCCACGTCTCCGCAGTTCTCCACGTCGACTTCCACGCTCAGCGTTGCGTCGCGGTAGGCGGCGTCGAAAACGGTACGCACGGTGTAGTCGCGAATGTGGACCTTCGGTGTCGAGTAGATCGCGACATCGCGGTAGATGCCGCTCAGCCACCACATGTCTTGGTCTTCCAGCCAACTCCCGTCGCTCCATCGATACACGCGTACGGCGAGCGTGTTGTCGCCACCGCGAACGAATGGCGTGACGTCGAACTCGGCCGGCAACCGGCTGCCCTGACTGTAGCCGACCTCATGGCCGTTCACCCACACGTGGAACGCGGAATCTACCCCTTCGAAGAGCAGGAATATCTCCCGCTCGGACCATTCGGCGGGCACCTCGAACCGGCGGCGGTACGATCCGGTCGGGTTGTCGTCCTGCGGGAAACTCGGGTACAGCTCTTTGGGGAACGGCATCTTGACGTTGGTGTAGATCGGCTTGTCGAAGCCCTGCACCTGCCAGCTTCCCGGTACATCGATCTCGGACCA
>CAZSJP010000623.1:0-3336 GCA_964606675.1 uncultured bacterium | reverse complement strand
GACCTGGGCTCGGCGGAGGTGGAGGTGCGGTACGTGGGCGGAATCGAGTCGTGGCAGATGGTCCGGGGGGTGTGGACGGGGCAGATCACCCTCTCAAAGGAGATTTGATGGGCCGCGCGCAAAGGCGCAGAGACCGCGGAGATGGAGACGGGGGCGTGCTCACCGCGCGCGACCTCGAGCTGTGCGAGATGGCGTACTACGAGCAGCTCGCCCGCCGTTTCCACCTGCAGCGGAACTGGGAACTCGTTCTGGAGTATGGCCTGATGCTCGGGACTCACGACTGGGCGAGCATTCCGCTACCATCGCCCGTGTTGAGAAACGACAGCGTGTGCATGGTGGCGTGAACGGCGAGGAATAGATGCCAAGATACCTGACATCCACGGTGCAGACGGCGTTGGCGGCGAGTGGGACGCGGATAGTGTTCCTCGTCGTGTTGCGTCAGAGCGTGCCGGGGATATCGCGGACGGTGCGATGGTCGTCGATGTCAGACGGATCGAACGTCCGGCAGTTCGTGATCAGCGGGGACACGTACGACGCGCGGATCTCGCGGGTCCCGGAACTGCGCCTGGCGTTGCTGGGCGAGGGCGGGGTCAGCGTTCTGGACAACGGCGTCATCGAGATCGCGTGCCCGAACGAGGACGGCGACCTCTGGACGACGGACTGGAACACGACGGGGCCGCTTGACGGCGCCGAGGTGGAGTTCGCGCTGCTTGCCGGCCGGTCGGGTCTCACGTCCGCTGACATCCTTTCGCTGGGCAGGGGCATCATTCGGGCTCCGAGCGCCACGGTGTCGGCGGTGCGGTTGCCGTGGATCGACGCGGCGGCTCGCGACGCGGCTGACTGGCCCGCGGAGAAGTTCGATCCGGCATCGTACCCAAACGCTCCGATCAGCCGCTGGAACGAGATCAAGCCGGTTGTTCTCGGCGACCTGACGGGGAAGGCGTTCGACACGACGGGGACAGGATCGGCGGTCTGGGCGCATGTTCGGGCGCCACTCTCGGACGGCACCGGCCCGTACTACTTCCTGCGCGACATCGGCACCTCGGACGACCAGGAGGAGATCATCTGGCTGCAGGGCGTGCCGTGCACGATTCCCGCCGGCAGCCGGACGCTCTCGGGCGACTCCATCCAGATCACGGGGAACGAACTTCACGCATGGCTCCGGCCGCACCGTCTGACGCCGACGAGCGTCGACGATCCGAGGTACGCGCAGACCGACGACACGACGCAAGGCGCGAAGGTGAACACGGGGGGCACGTTCTACCTCGCGTTCCCGGGGGCGCCGGCATCGCTGGGTGCGCTGGGCGCGGCAGACTCTCTGGCGGCGGCGGATGTGAAGATCCACGTGCTGCACAAGGACGTATCCTCGGGCGACACGAACCCGGGGAAGCTGACGGTCAGGCTGGATGGGTCGGGGATCACCGGTCACGAGACGATTGGCCTGGACAGCGCGACGCCAGCATGGCACACGGAGTCGATCGGCGATCATCTGACGGACTGGGACGACCTGTTCGGCGTGGACATCCTCGTTCAGGAGAACGACGCGCTGGATGGCTGCTACGTGTACCGGGTGCTGATGGAAGTCGTGTTCCGGTCGAACGAGGCGCTGGCGGCTTTCGAGGAGCAGGAGGTGCTCCGGAGCCAGCTCGGGTTCACGGAGTCGGCGAGCGCGGCCTCGGACGACTACATGGACGGGGGCCGCATCGATGCGCCGGGCGACACGCGGAGAGCGACGGCACTGACGAGCCCGGCGGACCTCGTCGAGGCTCAGATCCGGAACAAGAACTGGGGGCTCGGGCGGCGGGCACCTCGCTCCGCGACCAGCCCGTACCTGCAGTATGAGGACCCGTCGGCGGCTCTGGCGGAATACATCGGCGACGACACGACGTTCGACCTGGGCTCGGGCGAGAATCAGTGGTTCAGCGCCGGCGACGTGATTCTGATCGACGCCGAGGCGATGCGGGTGACGGCGATCGGCGACGGCGACGACATCACGGTTGAGCGTGCGATCTCCGGGAGTCGGATCACGACACACGCGACGGCTACGGCGGTCTACATCTGCCCGGAGAACGGGGAGATAGACTGCGCGTCGTTCCGTGGAGCGCAGAAGGCTCTCACGTATCCGGACGGCACGGAGCTTGTCACGAACGGCTCGTTTGAGGGGGCGCACACGGCGGGCGTCGCGTCGGGCTGGACGAAGTACGATCCGGACTCGAAGGGCGACTGGGCGTCGGGCCCGGGCTCGGGTTACACGGCGCGGTACTCGCAGCTCCTACTCCGGTCGGCAACGGGCGGGTCGAACCCGGGTGTGTATCAGTCGTTCAGCACGACGTCGGGGCAGTACTATCGGGCTCGGTTTCGGGCGAAGGCTGTGTCTGCCGTGGCGACCACGATCGGGTTCGGCGACGGGACCAACTACGTAGACTTCGACATCTCGCTGACGACGAGCTGGCAGACGTTCGAGTTCGTCCTGGTGGCGTGGACGACTACGACACGCCTATATCTGCGATCTCCGGCCTCGACGGTGGCGGCGGCTTATGACGACGTGAGCTTCCAGAAGCTCGAAGAGTGGGAGTGGGCGCTGTGCGTCGAAAGGAGGGTCGCCGCGCGTTCGTGGTACAACGACGCGCTTCCGCAGGCGAAAATGCGCCTCATCAGGGATGCGGACGGCCGGGCAACCTCGCGGGTCTACGACCGCGCTCGGTTGGCTCGTGAGACGTGGGATGGATCGGTTCTAGTTCACGAGGTCGGCGGGCGCGAGGTCCATCCGGTGGAGCTGCGTCGGACAAGCGACGTCGATCTCCGGACGGGTGTGACGGTGCGGTACGCGTATGATCGTCACCGCCAGCAGTACCTCGAGTCGACCTGGGTTGGGGCGAAGAAGGAGGCGACGGGACAGACGGTAGTGAGCGACAACGGCACGGTGATCACGGTCCAGGACACGTCGGATGTGTATCCCGCGAGCCGGTGGGAGTCGCGCGGGTTTCAGATGCTCGCGACGAGCGGCACGGACGAGAAGACGCTGACGTTCACGGACGGCATGGGAGGATCGAACGTGCCGGCGTTCCAGACGAACGGCGTCGCGGCTGGGGATTGGGCTTTTGTCTGGCGAGCGTCGTTGAACCTGCCGATCCTCACACGCATCGCGTCGGTGAACAGCGAAACTTCGGTGACGGTAGAAGACCCGATGTGGGAGCAGGCCGCGATCGACACGACGTTGACGTTCATCTCCTGCTTCCCCCATCTCTTCATCGCCGGAGGGCTCGTGTTCCTGCCCCACGTGGCGGACGGGCCCGGGACGGACACGACCGGATGCCCGCGCTCCGCGGCTGCCGC
>CAZSJP010000622.1:0-3336 GCA_964606675.1 uncultured bacterium | reverse complement strand
GAGTTGAGACGCTGTGTCGTGGCGGGCAACACCTCGGTGGTAAGCGGCGGCATCTTCGTGGGGAGCCCGGGAGAGGGCCCCGGCGGCTCGTGGCTCGACATCGGTCACTGCACCATCGCCAATAACGAGGCGGCCCTGTTCGGAGGCGGTCTTGGCGCCGGCGCCGGCGCCTACGTCGACGTGCGCAACTCCATCATCTGGGGCAACCGCGATGCCAACGGGATCAGCAACATGCCCGAGCCCGATGCGCTAGTCACTCTGACGGTCTCCTACACCGACGTCAGCGGCCCCGCCGGCAAGTGGCCCGGCGAAGGAAACATCAACATCGAACCGATCTTTGCCGATGCGTCGGCGGGCAACTACTCGCTGAGCCGGGGGTCTCCGTGTATCGACGCGGCCGATCCGATGGCACAGAGGTCCCACGACGGCACGCCGTCCGACATGGGTGCGGTAGCGACTGACATCCGCGAGATGAGTGGGATATTCGTCAATCCGGAGGATCACATGCAGACCGTGGACACTACGTTCACGGCGCTTGTGTTCTCCGATGACGGCAAGTACGCCGCGCTGGGCACCGCGCGCGGTGTGGTCCAGTTGCACATGATGGATGACGACGGCTCAAGCAGCAACGACAACGGCGACGACGCGCTCTGGTCGGTGTCCGGCCATGAGGGTCGGGTCAGCCGGCTCGCGTTCGACCCGCAGGGCACGAAACTGATCTCGGCCGGACTCGATGGCGCGATCATCTCCTGGTCGCTCGACACAGGTACGCCCGTGTGGACGGCTGCCGGCCTCGGCGGCGCAGCCGTGCGTGACGCGGCGTTCGGCCCCAATGGCGCGACCGTGGCGGCCGTCGGCGACTATGGCAAGGTCCTCATCCGCGATGCGCTGAGCGGCGCAGCGATCGACTCCCTCACGTCCGGCGCGGCATCCCATGGCGCGGTCGCGTGGGCCAGCGACGGTTCGCACGTTGTAGCTGGTGCGCCGGACGGAAACGTGTACGGATTCGAGATCACGTCGGGGGTGCTCGTGGAGACGTGGGCCGGACACACGGCGAGCGTGAATGTGCTGGACGTCGTGCGCACGTCGGACGGTGACCAGGTGGTATCCGGCAGCGACGACGGCACCATCAGGGTGCGCGATGCGGCTTCCGGTAACGAAGTGCACGTGCTCAGCGCTCTCGGCCCGGTTAGCGCGCTCGGCCTCTCGGGAGGCGGCAGGCACCTGCTGACGGGCACGGCCAACGGCTCGGCCGTTACCAACGTGCTGCAGATCTGGCGGCTCACCGATGGCGAGCTTCTGCGGTCGATTCCGGTCGCATCGGACACCGTCAACGGCGTCGGTCTGGCCGACGGCAGCATCATCGTGTCACTGGGCGCATCGAACGACAACTCCATCTACGTGTACGAGATCAGGCCGAGGCTGGATGGCGTGTTGGCGCCGGAAGTCCGTCTTCCGAACATCGTCGCCGGGATCGGAGATTCCTTGACCGTGGCGATCCACGCCACGGCCGACGGCATCTGGGCGGCGGATCTGGCTTTCAGTTTCGATCCGGCCGTGATCGTGCCGCGCACGGGAGCCTTCGTCAAGCACAACGCCTTCGACGCCGTTGGCGGCACCATGGCGTGGAACGTCACCGACGACGTGGTTCGGATCTCGATGGCCAACAGCGGCGCCAATCCACTCACGCTCGCCGATGGCGTGCTCCTGGAGCTCGCGTTCGTGGTGGTGGCGCCTGGTCCCGGCCTCAGCACCGAGTTGGTTTGGGAAGACTATCCTTACACGAACCTGAACGAGGAATGGACTGCCGCATATGGCGGATCGGTCCACGTGCGCGCACCGTATGGAGACGCCAGCGCCGACGGCACGGTGACGGCGTTCGACGCCTCGATTGTGCTCCAGCACGTTGTCGGCCTCCTGCATTGGGCGCTCGACGTGGAGATCGCTGACGTGTCCGCGAACGGGTACATGTCGAGTTTCGACGCAGCGCTCATCTTGCACAGGGTGGCCGATCCTGCCTTCATGTTCCCGGTGGAGATTTCGGGCAGTATGGTGATGAAGCCCGTGACCGGGCCGCCCCGTTCGCTCGCGTGGGTTCGCGGCGAGTTTGGCTGGCAGCTCGTCGTGAGCGATCCGTCGGCTGTCGTGTCGGGAGACTTCACGTTCGTAACGCCTGATGGCGCGTCGTTCCATGCCGGCGGCGCGGAACCGATGGCGCAGAATCTGAGCGGCAACCGTCTGCACGTTGCCTTGGTGCGTCCGGAATCCGACGCCCCGGTTCTTCTGACGATCGAAACGTCCGACTTCGAGGTAGGCCCGCCGGCGATTCAATCTGCATCCCTCAACGAGGGGCTGATCGGCCTCGCGCCGGCCCAGCCGACAGCGTTCTCGCTTGCGCGGAACGTGCCGAATCCGTTCAACCCGCGGACCACGATACGGTTCGGCCTGCCTGCTCCGGGGTTGGTGCACCTCGCCGTCTATTCGCCGACGGGGCAGGTCGTCAGAACGCTTGTGGACGCTCGCATGGGCGCCGGGCACCACTCGGTCGTCTGGAATGGGCGTGACGACGTGGGCCGTAACGTCGCGAGTGGCGTCTACGTATGCAGGCTGACGGGCCGCTTCGGGACGCAGGTGAGAAGCATGGTTCTGCTCCGCTAGGCTCTTGCCCGGCAGCGAGCGCAAGGCCACAAGTAGAATGGCGAGCGACCACTGGAATGCCGATGGTCGCTCGCCCTCTGCATCATCCGCGGCCCAAAGCCGGCTCTGCGGTCACTCGTCGGTCTGCTTCTTCTCGCGCCACGTGAGGTCGGCGGGGCCTTCCTCGTCGCGGTCGGGCAACACGGTTCTATCCGGCACGTCGACCGGCTCCGTAGCCGGCCAGCCAAGTAGCTCCGCCATGGTCTCGATGAGGACGGTGACGTCGAACGGCTTCTCCATGAACTTGTCGAACAGCCCGCTCTCTATGTCGCGCGCGCTCACGTGACCGCTGATGCCGAGAACCTTGACGTCAGCCAACTCGGGGGTCTGACGGACCTTTCGACACACCTCGAGGCCATTCATGCCTGGGAGCATGATGTCGATGATGATGAGTTGCGGCCTCAGTTCGAGCGCGGTCTGGAGGACCGTCGTGCCTTCTTCGACACCGAGGAACTCGCACCGTTGCGAGTCTACCGCCGAAAGAAGGACGAACATCACGTCCGGGTTGTCTTCGACGACCAACACTTTCGTAGACATTGTTCCCATCCCTTCCTCTGCCGCGCCCTCGGGGAATGTCTCCGCTCCGAAGATCAAGTTACATTGATTCGACGGGATGGGCAAGGCGCGAGCTTCGAGCGG
>CAZSJP010000621.1:0-3351 GCA_964606675.1 uncultured bacterium | reverse complement strand
TCGCGCGTGGCAGTTCGAACCGGACGAAGGTCTCCGGGTTGAATGGGTTCGGCCTGTTGGGGTGCAGGAGTAACCTGCGCGGGTGGGCGTCATCCACGCTTGTCGGGTCGAACGTGTGCGACCATGCGCTGCGCTGCTCGTTGGTGGTGATCCGTGGCCTGGCCAGGTCGCCGTCCATCATGCTCTCGACCCACACCGGCATGTCCGGGGTCTCGTTCCGTGCCAGCATCTCGCGCCACTTCTCATCGGTGAGGCGGTCGGACATCGGCTGGGTGAACTCGTAGTAGGAGAACGTCGCGCCGCGGGTCATCCGCATGTGGCCGCCCTCGTTGACAATCACGAATATCTCGAGGGGGTAGCCCACCGCCTCTTCGAGCACCTCTCCCGCGGGGAAGTAGGTGTGCACGTCGGCCACCACGGCCATATCGTCGGCCCGCTTCCGCGTGACGTCGCGCGGGTCCGGGTAGACCGTGACGAGATCCTCCATGACGTCGCCGAACGTGTAGATGTTGTTGTAGTCGTCGGTAGTGAGCGGGACGTTCTCCAGTTCCTTGATGGAGACTTCCATCAGGAACGTTGTCATCGACTCGAACAGCTCGAGCTTCTCCTCGAATCCGTCGAGCAACAGCCCGCGAGATGCCAGACCATCGCGCGTGAAGCGCGTCAGGCTCGCAAGCCGGCCGTAGAGGTGGGGGTTCGGCTCGACGTAGCTACGTGGGGGGCCGGGCGGGTCGCAACCGATGCCGCCGCTCTGCTTCGCGTAGAGGATCGTGTCGTGTCGCAGTTCGGCCCACGAGCCGAGCGCCGCGATCAGCTCCTTGTCCGACCAGGAGGCGTTCTGCATGAACTGCGGATAGCCGTCGCCTTTCGTGTAAAGCAGTGGCATGAGGCTGTAGAGCCAGTTCCAGTACAGGTTCTGCGCCCACGCTTCGATCGGCTTGGCGGCGAACTCTACGCGGAAATCCTCAATGGCCTTCGAGTAGCCGGGCAAGCTCGTCTGGTCGTACACGGTGTCGAGCAGGTAGTACGCCCGCTCGGAGCCGAGGATCGCCATGACGTCGAGCCCCATCGGGAACGTGCGGTTACCGACGAACGGATACACGAGGTTCGCAAACATGTAGGAATCGGGCACGAACCGTTGCCCCATGAACCGGAACGCTTTGAATGTGACACGGCGGTCGACGTCCCAGTTGTGGATCTTCGGCGCCGGCAGTCTACCCGCCTCGGCCATGAAGGCTTCGAGCTGCGACCCGGCCGCGAGTTGGCTCGGCGTCTGAGTGAGGAAGCCCGCGCCGTATATCCGGTCGGCGATCTCCCGGTAGCCTCTCACGTTCGGGTCGTCGGTCTTGCCGACGAAGAATGCGGTTGGCTCGTAGATGCTGTTCCACGTGTCGGCAAGCGCCCCTCCCGGTATGCTCAGCCGATACAGAGCCTGTGTGAGCAGGGCCGCCTGTAACGTCTGGCGACTCGCTGCGTCGCCATACTTGCCCGGCTCCATGACGAAGTTCGTCAGGCCGTACCACATCATCGCCTTGAAGTATCGCTTCAGCGCCTCGCTGCGGGTGTAGTGGCCGCGCGGCACGAACTGCGAGTAGTCCAGCTTGGGGCCGCCGGCGAAGACCGGCGACGGGTCCGTGCCCTTGTGAGCTTCGATCAGCGCCAGTTCCGTCGCGACGATATCTGCCACGGCGGCCGGTGGTTGCACCGTCGTATCCGACAGCACGGCCTTCGCCACCCAGAGATATGCCAGGTTCGCCTTCAGGGCATCCTTCGCGGCCGCATCGGCTTCGGCTCCGTACAGGGCGCCGGTCTCGCCGATGAGCGCGTTCGTCATGTCGGCAAGGCGCACGATGAATCGCTGCGTTTCGATGTCCGACAGAAACGCGTCGAAGAGGACGTGGTAGATGTGGAGCACGGCGTCCGTCGTGACGAAGATCGGTATGTCGTAATGAGTACAGTCGTTGTAGATGAAATGCATCTGAGTCAGGCCGCCGCTGCCGAGGGCGGCGTAGCCCTGGGACCCCGCGTAGCTCCACCTGACGGTGAAGTGGTTCGTCAGGAGCAGATCCTTGTCGCGGTCCGAGAACGTTCGGTACACCTGGTCGAAGTTGCAGACGTCGCTGAAGTCGGGCGAGACGGCGAACATGGGCACCATCGGGGTGTACTCGACCGTCTCGGGGCTGTACGTGCCGAACTCGGTCACCACGTCGGTCGTGATGTTGGCGATCATGTCGGATGCAGACCCCGAGCGGACCTCGGCGGTGCAGACAAGCAGAAACGCTACGCAGATAACGGTAGTACGTCTCATGTCCCCCTCCTTCGTCCGCATCGCCGCCCTTGGCGGCTACCGCGGACGTCAGGAGTTCCCTTTCGCGCGCTGACGCGCACGGGAGAACCCCGCGGTATGTGTCCAAGCGCGCCGCCGACGCGGACGTAGGCTGACTACGCGGGACTCGTGACGGCCCCCAACATCGGCAGGGCAGACGTTCGTGTCTGCCCACGTCGCCAGAGGCGGCGTGCCCTGCGGGCACGTTGGGAGTCCTCTTTCGTGCGCTGACGCGCACGGGAGAACCCCGGGGTGTATGTGTCCACATGATCCGGTGTCGCCGTCAGACTCGTCGCGCATAGCGTGTCCGGATGGTAGATCGGGCATTGCTGTATGCCCGGCCCAACACCCGTGTCCCATTCAGGCGCGCACCGTGCCGGCGGGGCGCCCCATGCGCGTCGGGCTGCGGCGGCATCCTATGCTTCTAATATACTATGCAGATGTCGAATGGGGTATCGGCGTCGTGCGCTTCGTCGCCTTCGACGGCTACCGCGCACGTTGGGAGTTCCCTTTCGTGCGCTGGGGCGCACGCGAGAACTCCGGCGGTTGATGTCGGACCCATTGGTGGTGCCGACACTCATGTAGGCCAAACGGGGACGATGGGGAGCATGATCGTCGTCGCCATGTCCGGCGGCTCCTTGGAGACGTCGATTCCTATGGCGATCATGAGTATGACGCCTTGCCGGTCGAGCTTGCCGCAGGCGCTCGGAAGACGCCACAGGCTGCCGAATAGCACGTCACCACAACTCAGGAAGGGGAAGGTCGGGCATGGACGGGGTGCCGTTTCCGATCACGTACTGGGCCGGCGTGCCGCGCAATTTCGCGTCGCTGGAGCGGCTCCGCGAGGTCGCCGACGCCGGGTTCACCATCGCCCAGGTCAGCGGCAACGCCGAGGTCGTCTGCAGGTCGCTCGATTGGTGCGCCGAAGTGGGCATTCTGGGCATGGTCGAAGACGCGCGCATACCTCGGCCCGGCAGAGAAGACCAGAGCGGCTGGCACGACGACCTTGCCGCCGTGGTGGCCGA
>CAZSJP010000620.1:0-3351 GCA_964606675.1 uncultured bacterium | reverse complement strand
GTATGTCGCCATGTCTCCCCCGCCGTTGACCAGGGCGCCCGTGATGGCATGGTTCGCCAGCGCTGCAAGGCCGCGGTCGACCGCGTATCCCTTCGCCACCGCGCCGAGATCGATGCGCGTGCCTTCGGCTACACTCGCTCGCGCGCCGTTGGTCGTCCGAGCCACTGACAGACGATCGATCCCGATACGTAGCGCTGCCTCAACTAATTCGGCATCCGTGGGAGGGCTGCCCGATTCCTCCGCCCTCCGCCACGATTGGGTGGCCGTGCCCGTGCTGACGTCGAATGCGCCGTTCGTGAGATATGAAAGCCGCCAGGAACGCTCCAACAGAGCTGCAACCTCCGAATCGACTTCGGCTTGGCCCGTCTCGTTGAGCAACCCGACCGAGCTTGAATCGTCGTAGTCGGTCGCCCATCTCTCGACGCGGGCGATTTCCGCGAACGACGAGTCGATCCATTCGTCCAGCGCATCGTCGGCATCGCCTACGACCGTTATCTCGACCAGCGTGTCCATCAGAATGCGGGTGCGAGTGACCGACACCTGACGCTCTGCGTAGAAATGGTACGATACGCCGCAAACCACGGCGAGCGCCACGCCGAGCGTCAACTTGTTCCGGGCTCGCATCTACGGATCCCCAGTGCGCACTGTGTTCCAACCCAAGAGCACACCACGTAAGATAGCGAATCGTGCAGCGCCGGGCCGGCTTTCTTGCGCCCCGCGCGGTCCGGGCGGCGTCCCAGTAATATAGGCCGACAAGACGCGGAGCCACAAGCGGCCGTCGTCGCCTTTGCGATGCCACCAGCTCTGTCGTAAGATCAGTGTGCCAGCAAATGCCCGGCTTGTCGTGCGGCCCGGAGGACAAAGTGTCTGAGACGCCAGAGTTCAGTGGAGACATAAAGGTAGCCTCGCAGATCGTGGACTACCTTAGTTCCGGTCTCTATGAGTCGCCGGCTGCCTGCCTCAAGGAACTCGTGAACAACTCCTACGACGCCGACGCCTCCCTGGTCGAGGTATTCGTCAAACCCGATGCGGACCGGATTATGATCCACGACGACGGCCACGGGATGAACAAGGCTGAGTTCAAGAAGCACTTCAGTGTGATTAGCGAGTCGCACAAAAGAGATGAGTCCGACCGTACCGAATCTGGACGCCTGAAAATTGGCAAGATAGGCATCGGCTTCATAGCGGCGAACGAAATATGCGATGAGATGCAGATCATCAGCACGAAGCGGGGCAGCTCTGAGCTGCTGGACGTGACAATCCACTTCGACGTGATGAGACAGAGCACGACCGACAGAAGGGCCCCAGACGCACAGGTGAAGAAGGCGGATTACGACGGCACCACGGGCGAGACTGACTTGGACTCACATTTCACTCTGGTTGTCCTCGACAGGATTCGCGGCGGGGCCAAGTCGATATTCGCTGGCACTGGGTCGAGCGGATACGGGTCTGGCGACGTATCTCTGTACGGGCTGAAGCCCGAGACTGTGGCGAACCGGTTGCGTGATCCGAAGCTCGGAAGCTGGGCCGATCTCGACCCCTATTCCAAGAACGCCCTGAAAGTGGCCCTCAATGTACCGGTCCGCTACCACGACGACTGGCTACCGCCTTCGGAAGGCGTCGCGGAGCTTGACTTCTCTGTGCTCTTCGATGGCACGGAACTGAGGAAGCCCGTCGTATTTCGTCCTGAAGGCAAATGCCTCGTTCGGTCATTCGCGCTTGACGGCAAGCACCTTAGAGCTCGTGGGTACTTCTACGCTCAGCAGAGCGTCATCAAGCCACAGGAACTGCACGGTGTGTTACTCAGGATCAGAAACGCGGCAGTGGGTGAGTACGACCCTACCTTCCTCGGGTTCTCGCCGACACGGGGCCCGCTGTTCCAGTCCTGGATATCCGGCGAGATCATGGCGAGCGAGGAGCTTGAGGACGCCATGAATATTGACCGTCGGACCCTTCACGTTGCTCACCCGGCGTACGTGGAGTTGCAGCGCGCGGTCCACGAGCATGTAGCCGAGCTCATCAGTACGGTTCGCAGCGATATCTATGTCGCACGACGGGAGGAACGCTCAGATGAGCGCGTGAAGGCTATAGAGCATGGAATCGCCCAAGTCGCCGAGCGAGGCGTCGCTCAGTCTGCACCCACTGCCGCTGCGGCCATGGCAAAGGCGTGGGCGAAGGCCGGTGACAGCAAGCCTCGCCGGAAAGCTCTCCTGCGCAAACTGTCGGTTGATGAGGTGTACGCGCTCGTGGTGGAGGCAGCGACCGACGTACTTCCACCAGAACAACTTGAGAAGCTCCTGGCCCGGCTGACGGAGCGGCTTCAGAGATGATGCCTCCCGACAGGCCTGTAGACCAAGCGATGGACGAAGACCGTCTGGAGAAGCGGGCGATCAGACCTCTGTGGGTAAACGAGATTAGGGCCGTTGCAGATCAGCACCCAGATCGCACCGAACCGTGGTACCTGACGCTCAGTGGCGCGGAAGGACGTGACATCCAGCTCCTGATCGACGCCGGTCTCATCCGCTTGGAGGAGACCGGCAGCATCGACGACCGAGACACGGGGAAGGTCGTCGCCGTCGAGAACAGCATGCCCGCGGTCGCTCGACTTCAGAGCAAGTTCCCGGCGCTACGCATCAAGAAAGTGGACTTCCAGAGCCTGCTGCGTGGCATCGGCCCATCCAGATGGCCCGAGGGCAAGGACGAAACATACTGCCGGGCACGCGTCGTCAACATAGATCTGAACCAGCCCTTGGAAGCGGACGGCAGCACTGGCGAGGTCGTGTTTCCGGTGTTGGATTGGATACGTAAGCTCTGCCAGCTTCACGCGCGGGACCCGCGACTCGATTGGACCCTGTGTCTGACGCTTCAAGGGCAGATCAGTTGGCCTGTTGAAATCAGCCAATGGATCAAGGGTTTCTTGTTGGAGAACTTGGGAAGAGAGCCGGGTTTTGAGGCCGGTTGCCGGGCCCTCTTCGGTCCCGAGCTGTACGCAAACGCAACCGGATCGGCCACCATCGACTTTGGCAGTTTGCCGTGGGTCCAACAGCAGAAACTGCTGTTGGTGCTGACCCCGAAGTTGATGGCGCACATCGTATACAGCGATGGCTGGCGTGTTTCGGCCGAGCGCTGCCTTCGCTACGGTGGGGGCGCCAGAGCGCCGATGGTCACTTGGATCATCAGATTCGTCTGGGACGGCGCAGCAGCCGCGGCACCGGACGCGCGGTATCGAGAGGCCCTGAACCGCATATTCGTTGGAATCGGGAAAGTTGATCGCAACGGAAGGATTCACTGGCCGTGTCTCTAGGTGTGATGTGTCATGACGTTGTCCTCACCACGTGCACCGGCGAACGT
>CAZSJP010000619.1:0-3356 GCA_964606675.1 uncultured bacterium | reverse complement strand
GTGCACGTGGTGAGGACAACGTCATGACACATCACACCTAGGGACCTCGTCGTCCTTCCATGGCACTCAGTACACACAAGCCACCACCCGACGCCAGGTCGTCCGATGGGCCTGGGCTGCATCGGTCCTCCTCGCCGGCCTGTTCTCCTGGTCGGGTTGCGGTACGAAATCGAACCCGTTCGCGAGCACGGAGGCGCTTGTAGAAGATCACGCTGGTGCCAACACGGCCATCACGGACGACAATGTGGATGCCGCATCGCTTGCGATGCTCCGCCAGCTACAGGGAGGATCGGAGCGCATCCTGGACGCTGCCTTGGGCAGCGACTTCTTCCCAAGACTCGACCGGGGCGCACCCGACGCGACGACCACCGAGGGACTCACCGAGACGAGCGCACCCGGACGCTCGTCGGGCATCGTGACCGCCATCGCTGGCACTGTCACAGTCCGGCCCGGCGAGGGCGGCGAGACGGTCGTGAGCATGACCGGCGAGCTGCAGTTCGACGATTACTCCGAGAGTGGCGGCGTCTTCATGGGGGGCATCGTCACCATCAATATCGAGGGATCCCTCGGCCCGCTTGAGATCAGGCCCAGGTTCCAGGGAAGCGTCGCGGGCGACGTCGCTGTGGCAGGCGGGTACCGTGGTGTGCTTTCGGTCGATCTGGCGGTTGAGAACATGATGCGCACCGGCACAGTGACAGTCGGGGGCCGAGCAACGACCGTCGACCTGCGTGTGGTGGAGACTGTCGGTAGCATCGCGATAGGCGATGCCGTCGAGAGAGATCTGGGCGCCGGCGATGACGCGACGTACGCCCTCGCTGTCGCAGACGAGGAACGCGTGTTCCTGAGCGTGTATGCAATGTCGGGCAACCCCGAACCCGTCCTCATACTGACCGACGGGGCCGGCGAGTTGATCGCGACCGACAACGATGGTGGGTACGGTTTCCGCTCGCTCATAGCCACGACGCTGAGTCCCGGGACCTGCTTCGTCACCGTGGCATGCCCGGAGGGGTCGGGAAAGGTCGAACTCACGGCGAAGGCCGTTCCGCAGATGGAAGTCGGCAATACCACCAATGGCTTTGTGGACACCGACGGGTCGATGATCTGCGAACTGGTAGTGACAACTGAGCGTTGGGTCTCCGTGCGGCTTGATGCCACGTCGGGGAATCTGGACCCGGCGGTCGCCCTGGTCGACAGCGAGGGTGAGCGACTAGCTGCAGACGACGATAGCGGCGGGAGCCTGAACTCGCTCATCACCACGCCTGTCAGCCCCGGTTCCTACCTCATCATCTTCGGGAACGTGGCGGGGTCGGGGGACTTCCTGCTCAGCGTCGACGAAGTGCCCCAGGTCAGCGTCGGCGACGTAGCCAGCGGCAGCCTTGCCAGCGGGGGATCCGGATTCTACCAGCTGATAGTGACGACGGCGGAGCGGATCGAAATCCGACTCAATGCCACATCGGGAAGTCTGGATCCTGCCCTGATTCTGGCTGACTCCGATGGAGCATGGCTGGCGCTTGACGATGATGGTGGATCGGGGCAGAACTCGCTGATACAGTACCCGCTGAGTCCCGGTACATACGCACTGATTCCGAGCAGCATGTCAGGATCAGGTACGTTCACCTTGTCGCTTAGTGTGGCGCCGCCGGTGCCGCAACTCGCAGTCGGCGACGTGGTCACTGGCGAACTGTCCGATGGTGGCTCCTTCGAGTACGAGCTTGTGCTCACAGAGGAGAGATCGTTGGTGTTCCATTTGGAGGCTACGTCCGGCAACCCGGGTCTGATATTCGCATTCAGGGATGCGCGCGGCTTTCGCGCCGGAATGACTACGAGCTCCGTCAAACGCGCCGACCTGGGTCCGGGAGTGTACACCATCACCGTATCGTGCTGGGCCGGTACCTCTGGGGGTTACCGGCTGAGTGTGAATGTCGACGCATCATAGGAACAAGCCACCTGTTTCAGCAGCATTCGAAACCGGAATTTTCGCGTACCAGAGTGAGCCGGTCGACCTGCAGGCGCTTGTCGCCTGGTCGCTCTACCATCACGGAGGTGCGTCATGTTGCTCCACAATCTGAGGACGTACCATCCCAGTATTCCGCTCACCGCCGTCGGTGCTCTCGACGGGCGGCTATCCCATGCCACGCTGCTCGCATGGCCATCGGGATCGCCTCGGTTCTTCTCGCAGGCTTGCTCGCCTGGTCCGGCTGCGGCAAATCGAATCCGTTTGCGAGCACCCAGGCGCTCGTAGAAGATCACCCTGGTGCCAATGCGGCCATCGCGGACGACAACGTCGATGCGGCGTCGGGTGCCACACTTCGCCAACTGCAGAGCGGCACGGACCGCATCCTGGATGCAGCGCTGGGTAGCGGCTTCTTCCCGAGGCTCGATCGGGCCACATCCGACGAGACCACCACTGTCGTGCTGAGCGATACGAGCGCGGCCGGCGGCGCATCAGGCACCGTGACCGCGATCGCTGGAACGCTCGTCCTGACGCCCGGCGAAGGCGGCGAGACGGCGGTAAGCATAGCCGGTGAGTTCCAGTTTGAGGATTTCTCCGCAGGTGGGGGCCTCTATATAGGCGGCGTTGTCACGCTCGACCTCGAGGGGGCGCTCAGCTCGTTGGAGGTAAGGCCGAGGCTCCAGGGCAGCATAGTGGGTGATCTTGCTGTGGCGGGTGAGTACCTCGGCGTTCTATCGGTGGATCTGACGGTTGAGAACATCATGTACGCGGGCACCGTGACCGTCGACAACACACCGACGACCGTCGATCTTCGCGTGGTCGATACCGATGGCAGCATCGCGGTCGGTGCTTCCGTTTCGGCAGACCTGGACGTCGACGAGTACGCGACGTACGAACTCGTCGTGACAGACGAGGAGCGCATGTTCCTGAGCGTCAGCGCGTTGTCCGGGAATCCCGAGCCAATCCTGGTGCTGGCTGACGACAGGGGTGAACTCATCGCGACCGATCGAGATGGTGGGTATGGCTATCGCTCGCTCATCATAGCGACGCTCGCTCCTGCGACATGCCTTGTCACCGTAGTCTGCCCGGACGGCTCCGGCGAGGTGGAGTTCGCGGCGCGGGTAGTCCCGCAGATTTCGGTGGGTTCCACCACCAATGGCGCGCTCGGCGGTGGGGAGGCGATGGCCTGCGAGCTGCTCGTGACGGCAGAAGAGCGAGTCTCGGTTCGCCTTGAGGCTACGTCGGGGAACCTGGATCCTGCGCTCGTACTGGCTGACGCGCCGGGCGATCGGATCGTGTCTGATGACAATGGTGGATCGGGGCCGAACTCGCTCATCAACACGGTGGTCAGTCCGGGCAGCTACCTCGTGGTCGCGAGGAGTAGCCCCAGCTCGGGCGATAT
>CAZSJP010000618.1:1925-3359 GCA_964606675.1 uncultured bacterium | reverse complement strand
GAACGGCAGATCGCCACGCTCGCGATCTGCGCGAAGCTTCATCTGGATGTCCGTCAGCTTCGGGACGATACCGGCGAGCTGATCGGGCGCTATGCCGTGCTCGTCGCCGACGACCTGCGTGAACACGTTACCGATCTCCACGCTGACGCGGTTCGCCTGCGTCCACGATTCGTCATTCCACGGGTTCGCCGGCATGCTCGGTCCTCCTGGCTTCGCGAAAGTTCCACCACTCCGCGGCGTATTTGTCCTGAGCTAGATTCGCCGTCGCGGCTTCCTGGTCCGGGGTCAGCTCTACTTGCTTGAGCGTCATGCCCAGGCAGTCGGAGAGTGCCGATGCCAGGACGTCGGCTATCTCGGCGGGGCTGGACCCCGTCCAGCCCAGTTCGCGGAGGCTGGTCGTTCCCTGCGCTATCCGCCGCGCGAGGCCGGCGCGCGTCTTCTCCGGGACTGAGAGATAGTCCACCAGCTTCCGATGATCCGGCCCGACGAGGACGGAGCCATGCTGTATCATGAGGCCCCGCATGCGGTGTTGGGCGCTCCCGACCAGCTTGCGCCCGGATACGACTATCTCCGCGCGAGCGGTGCTCCCGAAGCACGGTATTGCGGCCTGGCCGGCGCCGGGGCGCGACACCGGATCGGTGGCCCTGGCCAGCACGGCGTCGATGTCTATCCTGCGGAGGCCCAGCGCCAGCCCCTCGCTGATGCGCGAGTAGGTGGCCGTGATTCCGCCGGCTGCAACGGGATCGTCCTCGCGACATATCAGACTGTAGGTCAGCTCGTCGGCATGCAACACCGCCCGGCCGCCGGTCACTCGGCGCACGACATCCACGCCGTCGGCTCTGGCTCGTTCGAGCTGGATCTCACGCGAGATATGTTGGCCGTAGCCGAACGAAATCGCCGCTGGCCGCCACTGGAAGAACCGTAGCACCGGCCGGATCCCCGCCGAGACCACAGACTCGCCCAGCACCTCGTCGCAGGCCATGTTCCACGCGCCGGTCTGCGGTTCGGTGCGCACGTAGCGCCAGTCGGCGCTTCCGTGGCTGCCGTCAGCCCGTCGGCTCATCGCACTCGTCGTCGCTGCTGGTCGCTCGCGCCGTCAGACGTTCGTACGCCTCCTTGGCCGCGCCCTGCTGCGCGTCTTTCTTGCTCTGGCCTCTGCCGGAGCCGACGACCTCGCCTCCTACTGCGGCGGTCACGGTGAACGTCTTCTCGTGATCGGGGCCGGATTGATTACAGAGGAGGTATTCCGGAGGCGCGCTGCCGTCGGCCTGGACGTGTTCGAGGAGTAGGCTCTTGTAATTGATGAATGTTGTGTCGCTGGTAAGCTCGTCAACGTGTTCGAACAACTCTGTGCGCAGAAACTCGCTGACGGGCGCAAGCCCGCCATCGAGAAACATCGCTCCCACCAGAGCCTCGAAACCGTCTCCGAGTATG
>CAZSJP010000618.1:0-1915 GCA_964606675.1 uncultured bacterium | reverse complement strand
CGGCCGCCGGCACTTGCTTCGGTGTCGCTGAGCAGAATGGTCTCGTCGAGGCCGATCGATAGAGCCCGTCTGGCCAACGCCGCCTTGCTGACAAGGACCGATTTGCGTTTGGTCAGCGCGCCTTCCGGCTCATCGGGGTAGTTCTCGTAGAGGAATGCCGTCGTGGCAAGGCCGAGGACCGAGTCGCCCAGAAACTCGAGCCGCTCATTCGCGTGTCTGTCGCTCTCGGGCGCTTCTGCGGGATGTGAGTTCCTGACGTACGACCGGTGTTTCAGCGCAGTCAGGATCAGGGACTTGTCCCTGAAGACGTACCCGATCCGCTCTTCTAGTGCGGACAGATCGGCGGCCGGTGTGTCTGCGGCCTTTCGCCTACGTTGCCACCACATGTCCAACCGCTCGCTGGCCCGGCGTTGCTGCCTGCACCGACTCTACGCCCCGTCTTGCAGCGTCCGGAACAGGACGCTCACGTTGTGTCCGCCGAAACCGAATGAGTTGTTGAGGGATACCGACGGCTCCGCCGGCCTTGCCGTGTCGGGAACGTAGTCCAGATCGCATTCCGGATCGGGGCGTTCGATGTTGATCGTCGGCGGCAGAACCCCGTCGCGCATCGCGAGAATGCACGCGATGGACTCGATGGCGCCGGCCGCACCGAGAAGGTGCCCCGTCATGGATTTGGTCGAGCTGACCGGCACCGAGTACGCTCTTTCGCCGAAGACCGTCTTGATCGCTGTGGTCTCGGCTATGTCTCCCGTGGGCGTCGACGTGCCGTGCGCGTTGACGTAGTCTACGTCCTCGGTCGTGATTTCGGCGTCTTCCAGCGCAGCCACCATAGACCGCGCCATCCCTTCGCCGTCTTCCGGAGGTGCGGTCATGTGGAATGCATCGGCGGAGAAGCCGAAGCCCAGAACTTCGCCATAGATCCTGGCGCCCCGCGCGGTTGCGTGTTCAAGCGATTCGAGCACGAGCGTGCCGGCGCCCTCGCCGCAGAGGAAGCCGTCGCGGTCGAGATCGAAGGGCCGACTTGCCCCGGCGGGGTCGTCGTTGCGCGTCGTCATGGCCCGAGCCGAACAGAACCCGGCCATCCCGAGCGCGCTGATGCTTGCCTCGGCGCCGCCCGCCAACATCGCGTCTGCTTTGCCGTGCCTGATGAGCATCGTCGAGTCGGCAATCGCGTGGGCCCCCGACGCGCAGGCGGATACCGTTGCGTAGTTCGGGCCCTTCGCGCCAAGCTGAATGCTCACCTGCCCCGCACTCATGTCGGCGATGAGCATAGGGATCATGAACGGACTCACGCGGGCGGGGCCGCGCTCCAAGAGCTTCTTGTGCTCGGTCTCGATCGTCGATAGACCGCCGATGCCCGACCCGATTATGACACCCACTCTATCTGCGTTCTCGGGTGTGATAACGAGGCCGGAGTCCTCGACTGCCTCGTAGGACGCCGCAACCGCGTACTGGGTACACGGGTCCATTCGACGCGCATCCTTGATGTTGATGCGATCCGTCGGGTCGAATCCCTTCAGCTCGGCCGCGATCTTCGTCGTGAAACCGTCAAGCTCGAACTTGGTGATCGGACCCGCGCCGGACCTTCCCTGCAACAGACCATCCCAGTAGTCTTGCAGGCAAAGCCCCAGCGGCGTCAGCGCTCCCATGCCCGTGACGACAACTCTGTGTCTCTCGTGGTTCAACCCAACTCTCCCTCGCGATCCCCGCGGGCTTCCGCTTCCCGGACGTCACCCGGAGATCGACGGCGCGATTTGGCGAGCGACGATTACTCGGCTTGGTTTTCCGTCAGGTACTTCACGGCATCGCCGACCGTCGTGATCTTTTCAGCGTCCTCGTCGGGAATTTCAATCTTGAATTCGTCTTCGAAAGCCATTACAAGCTCGACTGTATCGAGCGAGTCGGCGCCGAGATC
>CAZSJP010000617.1:0-3362 GCA_964606675.1 uncultured bacterium | reverse complement strand
CATCAACTTCCTCAGCTTGGGTGGTGACAACGTCATGACATTCCACAGCTAGGGCGCACGAGTGGCCTTCAGGGCACGTTGGCGCCTCCGGGCAGGGGCGTGGTAACGTTCAGTGTCGACGACGACGAGCCGGCGCACGTGTGTGCGGGGCCGTATTTCTGGCATTCGGCGTCCAGCGCAGACGGCGAGTGGATAGTCGCCGATACGAACTGGCCGGACCAGGGCATCATGCTCGTTCACGTGCCGAGCGGTCGATATGCGCCGCTCGTGCGGCCGCGGTCGGTCATCGGGCACGCGCAGGACACGCATCCGCATCCGTCGTTCAACCGGGATGCCTCCAAAGTGATCTTCAACTCGAATCATCACGGATTGGCGCAGGTCCACATCTGCACGATCCCCGACGCTCTGAAACAGGAGCTCGTATCGGGCGAGCTGGACAATCGGCGTCGTGCGTAGTACCTCGTGCCCTGCCGGGCACGTTAGGAGTTTGCGTCGCGCCTGGAGGGCGCGCCGGCGAACTCCGGGGCGGCGCTAACGGGTACACGAACGAAAGAGGCGACAATGAGCGAACGAGGTACGAGCCACGAAAGCGAACGCATCATGCACGCCGACCGTGCGACCGGCGTCGAATACACGCAGATCACCGACGCCCAGGTGCCGAGCCGGGTGCTCTATTTCGAGCAATCCTCCTTCACGGCCGACGACGCGCGAATGCTGTTCCTCTCGGCGCGAACGGCCGAGCGCGGATCGCCCATCGACGTGTTCTGCGTGGACGATGACGGGCTGAACCTTGTGCAACTCAGCGATTCCGAGCATCCTCTCGCGCTGCCGGTGCCGTCGCCCGTCGACGCCGCCGTTGTGTTCGGTGTGCGGGGCAACGCCTTGGTCTCGCTGAACATCGACACGTTCGATGAGACCGTCGTAGCGAGCTGCGAGGAAGTCGCATCCACGAAATCGGGTGCTCTGACCGACGACGGGAGGTACTACCTGGCCGTCTGCACGCTCTCGGACGGCGAGACCGGGGCTATCGCTCGATTCCGCACCGACGGCACCGAAGCGGTGACGTTCTGCCACGGGACCCCAACGGCTCATATGACGGCCAGCAGCAGCGGAGCCAATCTGATGTTCCGTGGATGGTGGGAGGGCGAGAGCACGATAATGGTCTGCGACATCGACGGCGACGACGTGCGGCCCCTGCCGTTCCAGGGGTTCGCCCATCGCGCCTGGTTCGGCGACGAAGAACGCTTCCAGGGAACGCTCCTGCCACCGGGAAGAGGGATCGTCACCGCCGGGCTCGACCAGCCGGAACCCACGCCCGTCTGCAACGGACCGTACTTTTGGCACTCGGGTTCCAGTTCTGACAAGACGTGGATTGCCGCCGACACCAATTGGCCCGACGAGGGCATCATGCTCGTGCACGTTCCGAGCGGACGCTTCACCCCTCTGGTGAAGCCGGCGTCGGCCCTCGGCGCGGGCAGCACGCATCCGCATCCCTCCTTCAACCGGGCCGGGACGAAGGTCATCTTCACCTCCAACCAGCGAGGGCTGAACAACGTGCATATCTGCACGATCCCCGATCACGTCAAAGAGGAACTTGAGACCGGCGAGCTGAACCATCGGATTCAGTTGGCGCGCTAGGCCGCCGACGTTTCCTTCCACACCCGTTTCCCGCGACGGCAACTCAGGCCGCCGTCGCCATCGTACCGAGAAAGGTTGAAAGGACTACCACATGCCCAAGACGTCATGGAAAGCGAGTATCACATTCACCGACCCTCACGAGTCCGACGGTATCGCTCTGATGCAGGGCGTTCCCGAGAGGCGGACCGGAATCCAGAACACCGTCGTATCGGGACATATGGGTGGAAGCGAGTGCTGCACGACCGTTCCCACCGCCACGAAACGCTCGTCGAGGGGGTACTGGCGCGGCGAGAACGAGACCAAGGACGGAGCTGCCAATCAGATCTACCTCAAGCTCCAAGGCGCTCCCGAACGGCTGGCCGAGGTGTACGTGACGTTCGAGTTCTTCGAAGCCGAGATCGGCTGGCTAGCCGTCCACTACGAGCGCGACGGCGAGAAGGGCTTCGTGCACCACGTCTGCACGCACGACAAGAATGGCGCGTGGGACCATACTTGGATCAATACCGCCGGCACGAACGCCTGGCAGCGGGCGACCGTTCGGCTGGTCGCGCCGGTGTTCGGCAACTCGGGCCCCATCGGCTGCGACCTTGAGATCGCATCCGAGGCGCAGGTGACTCTCCGATGCCTCAGCGTGTCGACCGAGAGGCCTGCCGACTTCGACGAGACGAACCTCGACGCCCACGCTCGGAGGCTGGAAGCGACCCTTCGTCCGGACTACCCGGAAGCGAGCACGACCGTGGCGGTGGGCAACATCTGCAGCATCGGCGAGAAGAGCGACATCGGCTCAGAGCAGTCTGTCGCGCCGATCTTACCGTTGCATCGAGCCATGGGCGTCACGGCCATACAGTCGTACGTGCGGTGGGCGAGCATCGAGAAGACCGAGGGCGAGTGGGACTGGAGCCGCTACGACTGGGCAATGGAGCAGGGCAAACGCTTCGGCCTCAAGTGGGTGGCGTTCATCATGATCGGGCCGTGGTACGCCATGCCGACATGGTGGCTGGAAACGGACGACAACTACCGCAACAAATGCCTCGAACATGGCGAAGAGAGCTTCGTGCAGTCGATCTGGAGCCCGGTGATGCTGGATTGGGTCGACAGGTTCATGAAGGCCTTTGCCGATCACTACGAGGAAGAGGCCATCGAGTCGATCATGCTGGGCATCGCCGGCGATTTCGGCGAGTCCACCACCAACGGCGTCTTCACCCAGGACGCCTACCACACGCACGTCGGGTACTGGTGCGGCGAGGACGTCGCCGTTGAGGATTTCCAGAGACTGATGCGCGAGAACTACGGCAACATAGCCAAGCTGAACGACGCATGGGGCACCGACTTGTCCGGCTTCGACAAGGTGCGACCGGTCGTGAGGGACAATGCTGCGTCCGACCGCAACTGGATCGACCAGGTGAATTGGTACACCGGCAGGATGACGTGGTGGATGAAGCGATGGGCGGAGATCACGAATGACGCGCTGCCCGAGACGACGATATACAACGCGTGCGGCGGCGCCGGCGATCCTCCTCGCGCCGCGAACTGGGCCGATCAGACCAGGGCGATGGTACACACGGGGGTCGGGCACCGCGTGACGAACGAAGGCGGCGACTACGCCTTCAACTTCGTCTACACGGCGTGGCCGGGCACGTGTTGCCGGTTCTACGGGCTGCCGTACGGCAACGAGCCTTGGGGCGGCGACATGTGCGGCACCGGCGTGCTCGCCAGGATATTCC
>CAZSJP010000616.1:0-3370 GCA_964606675.1 uncultured bacterium | reverse complement strand
CTGAACTCCGGCTCGACAGACGGCAGGTCGGGCCGCAGGCCGCGGCGGAGCAGGCGTTGCAGCAACACGTCTCCCGAGTACCTCCCGACCGCCGCCGCGAGCTGAGCCAGCGCCTTGGTTGCCGTGGCTCTGGTGCCGTCTACGATGACCTGCACCGACGCGCTCCCGCCCGACCTCAGCCGTGATGAGAAGTCGGACGGGATCACAACCGCGAGGTCGGCGAGGTTCGCGTCAAGGTAGCCGTCGACTTCGCGCGGGTCGGTCGGCTCGTAGCGCACACGGAAATCGCCGCCGGCAGCGAACGAGGCGACCAACTCACGGCTCTCGCGCGATACGTCGAGATCGCAGATGACCGTCGGGACGTCTTTCAGGTCCGTGGTGGCGGCGTACCCCAGCACGATGAGCTGAAAGACCGGCGCGATGAAGAGCACCGGCAGGAGTCGCCGATCCCTGCGAAGCTGGAGGAATTCCTTCCTGATTATCTCGCGCACCCGCCTCATCAAGACCTCCTGAGTCTCTTGTTCATCTTCACCGATGCCACTGTCAGGATGAACACGGCGAACGCCAGCAGGAACAGCAACTCGACCGTCCAAGCCGAAGGTCCGGTTCCCTTCAGCACCACGCTCCGGACGATCACGATGAAGTGTCGCGGCGGTATCAGGTACGTGATCCACTGCAGCGCCTCGGGCATGCTCGAAATGGGGAACAGCAGGTCCGAGAGCACCAGCGACGGCAGCATCGTGGCTACGACGGATATCTGCAAAGCCACCTGTTGCGTCTCTGCGATGGTCGAGATCGTCAGCCCGAGGCCAAGGGCGCCCAGCAGGAACACGACGCTCGAGACGGCCAGCCACCCCACGCTGCCGTTGAACGGCACGGCGAACAGCGCCATCGCGGCGAGGATGATAAGCGCTTCCGTGAACAGCGAGATCGCGAGGTAGGGCAGCGTCTTCCCAGCGATGAACTCCAATGGCCGCACAGCGCTGACGACGATCTGCTCGATGGTGCCGCGCTCGATCTCCCGCACGACCGACTGCGACGTGGCCACCGCGCCGACAAGCATCAGGAGGAATCCGACAAGGCCCGGCACGAGGAACTTCGATGTCTCGAGCGTCGGGTTGTACCAGAGGCGTGGCTCCAGCGCCACCGGCTGCCGCATCGCCGGCATGCCGCGTTCCCGCAGCACGATCTGCGCCCGGTCGAACGTGTAACGTTGCATGATGCCGCGAAGATATCCGATGGCTACGGCCGCGGAATTGGCATTGGCTCCGTCCACGAGAACCTGAGCGGCGACCCTGCGGCCGCGCCTGAGGCGCTCGGCAAAGTCGCTCGGCACGACGAGCACCGCTCGGGCCAGCCCTTGGTCTAGCCAGCTGTCGATATCCCGGTCCCGTTCCACGGTGCCGACTATGTCGAAGTACTCTGAACTGGAGATGACCGCGACGAACTCTCGGCTGTCCGTGCTGTTGTCCCTGTCCATCACCGCGAGGGCTATGTGCTTGACGTCGAACGTGAGCGCGTAGCCGTAGAGTACGAGCATCAGGGCCGGGATGAACAGCAAGAGCCCGAGGCTGCGCCTGTCGCGTCGTACCTGACGCATCTCAGCGACGGCTATGGCGTAGATTCTTCCTAGCACGTCGCACCTGGCCGATCGTCGGATGGTCGGGCCGTGTCGCCTGGCGGACTTCCGTCGTCGGCACGTTCGATCAGGCCGATGAAGGCATCCTCCAGCGTAGGCTCGACCCGCCTGATCTCGCCGACTGTCAGCCCTGCGCGCTCGAGATCGGTGCGCGCCTTGGCCGCCGCTTCGTCAGGGTCGTCAGCCAGCACGTGCACCGACGAGCCGAACAGCGCGACCTGTCTCGCCCAATCTGCGTTCCGAAGCAATTCGGCCGCTTCGTCCGCCTCGTCGCAAGCGACGTCGAGGATGGCGCCCTCCAGAGAGTTCTCCTTGAGCGCCGCCGGCGTGTCGAGCGCGATTGCCCGCCCGTCGTAGATGAGCACCAGCCTGTCGCAGTGCTCTGCCTCGTCGAGAAAGTGCGTGGTGACGAAGACCGTCGTTCCTTCGTCGGCGAGGGTGTATATCAGGTCCCAGAACCTCCTGCGCGAGATCGGGTCGACCCCCGACGTCGGTTCGTCGAGGAAAAGCATAGGCGGTCGGTGGAGTATCGCGCATCCGAGCGCCAGGCGCTGCTTCCACCCGCCGGCCAACTCACGAGTCAATCGGTCCTCCTGGCCCACCAATCCGGCCATGGCGACTGCCCACGCGCCGCGTTCGCCGATGGCCTCAGGCGTCAGCCCGTAGATTCCGCCGTAGAACCTGATGTTCTCAACCACCGTCAGATCCGGGTACAGCGAGAACTTCTGCGACATGTATCCGATGTGCTCCTTGACTCGGTCGGGCTGACGCACCACGTCGAAACCGTGCACCGTCGCCGTGCCCGACGTCGGCGCCAGGATGCCACAGAGCATTCTGATGGTGGTCGATTTCCCGGCTCCATTCGGGCCGAGGAAGCCGAATATCTCGCCGCCGCCCACGTCGAGCGACAGGTCGTCCACCGCCACGAAACTGCCGAAGCGCTTCGTCAGGTTGCGAGCCGAGATTATTCGGTCAGTCACGGGACCGGGCCCCCTGTCGCGTATTCCAGCTCAGCCCAAGCGATCTTGCGCTCAACAAGCGCGTGCGCGCTGTCCAGCAGCGACCGCTCGAGCCGGACTTCGGCGTCGAGCACCTCGGTGGCGGACGCCACGCCGACCTCCGACTTCTCTCGCAGATTGCGGTAGTGCTCCCTCGCTCGCGCGATTCTCTCTGCGGCCAGCGCGAGTCGATCCGACGCATCGACCGCTGCGAGACGGCCCTGCAACACCTGGAGCGCGATGCCGCGTGCTGTCGCTGCAGCAAGCTCGTCGAGCCGGCCCCTTTCAGCCGCGGCCCGGTCGATCCTGCTCGCCACGCCGCCCCAGTCGTATGCGGTCCACGACAACCCCAGCGCGACGCTCCACGTACCGAGCAATTCGTTCCGAGCGGGGAAGTACCGGGGATTCGGCCTCGCAACGTCGTACGCAGCGCTCAGGCCGACCGTGGGCATGCGCCGCCCTCGCTCCGCCGCAAGCCTCCGGTCGGCAGCCATCATCGTGTGGCCGGACGACTTCAGCTCGGGGCGGCGTTCTTCCGCCAGTGCTTGGAGCACGGATAGCTCGGGCACGATGCCGAGGTCGGCCCCAAGCGAATCCCCGTCGTCGGCATTGTCGACGAGCGTGATTCGTGTGTCGACGGGGAGCGCCGTCGCCAGCGCCCGCCCCGCCACACCCCACGCCGCCCAGTGCGCCGCCCCCCCCAAACCCCGCATCGCCGCGGGGAGACCGCCCT
>CAZSJP010000615.1:1708-3376 GCA_964606675.1 uncultured bacterium | reverse complement strand
GAGACGACGCGTTGCCCGTCGGGCGTGATCGCGATGCGTGTAACCGAGGCCCCGTGGCCGCGAAGCGTCCGCACTAGCGTTCCGTCGGCGAAGTTCCACACGCGCACCGTCGAGTCGCTGCCGGCCGAGACGACGGACCGGCCGTCAGGCGTGATCGCAACGTCGAACACCGGCCCCCTGTGGCCACGGAGCGTCCGGACCTGCACGCCATCGGAGCGGCGCCACACGCGAACGGTGGCGTCCTCGCCGCCGGAAACCACGTGGCGGCCATCCGGCGTGAACGCCACGTCCCCGACGACGCCCGAGTGTCCGTACAGCGTGTGCAACGGCGCCCCGTCGGCGAGTCGCCAGATCCGGACGGTTTCGTCGGCGCCCCCCGAGACCACGTATTGGCCGTCGCTGCTTACTTCGATCGGGCACACATAGTCCGAGTAAGCGCCTGACGGTTCTTGCTCCGGGGGGAGATGACCGACGAGCTTTCTCACGATCTCCCCATCGGACCGTCGCAACACGACTATCTCCTGGCTGACCGTGCCGGTCAGCAGATAGCGATCGTCGGGCGTGAAGACGACGATATCCCCTGAAGGTATGACGGCGCCGCCCGTCACGACTTTGAGCCGCGCGAAGTCGAAAGCTCTCAGGGATCGTCCTCTGCCCGCCGCGAGTTGGCGCCGCCAAGCCGGGAGTTCGGTTGTGTCTGGAGAGATGCTCGCGTATCGCGCCATACTACTGTCGGCGGCGGCCCAGTCGCGCTCGTTCAGAGCGGCACGCACTCGCTCACGGAGTTGCGCAGGCGTCGCTCTGGGTACCTCGGGCGCGATGGATGTGTCGGAGCGCGTAGCGAGGTGGTAGGTGGTGGCGAGAACCGCCACCACGGCCACCGCTGCGATGACGGCCGCGAGCCTCCTCGGACGCGTCGCGGATGTTGCAGGTTCGCGCTCGTGCCCGGCAGGCACGTCGGCGGGCTCCGGAGGTGGTGTCGGGGTCGCCTCGGCCTCCGGTAGGGCCGGGGGATCAGGGTCCGGTTCGGGGATCGCGGTGGTTGGGGGTGCCGGCTTGGAGAGCGGAGTCTGGGCCGTCGTAGCCGCGCCCGCGTCCGTTTCACCCGGCTCTATCGCCATCTCTCTGAGGCCGGCGGCTATGCGAGGTACGATAGCCGCCACGCCTTCGGGGGGCACGCTCACCGCCGTGGCTGCACCGATCGCTTGCCGCCACAACGGCTGGCGACTCTGAAACTCCGAGTGTGCGATGCCCACCAGGACAGGCACGAATGGCTTCTCGGCCTCGTGGGCACGCACAACCTCGGTCGTCATCTGGTTCGAGCCGAGCGAAGCCGGCGAGATCACCAGGACGATCGCCTTGCAGCGGTCGATGGCCTTGCCGATCTGGATGAGATAGGGCGAGTCGGGGAGCGCGTGTTCTTCGTAGTACCATGTGCCGTAGCCCGCGGCTTCGAGGCCCGTGGCGATAGCCATCGCTATGTCGGCGTCGTCGGCGATATGGCTGATGAAGACGTCGCTCAAGAGAAGGCCTCCACACGGCTGAGCGTTCGCACAACACTACCCAACATGACAATGTCGCGTAAGGACGGCAGGGGCGCAAGGCTGCGTCCGCCGGGGGCCCCCCCCGGGGGCCCCCCCGGGGTTTGGGGGTTTGCCCCCGGCCCCC
>CAZSJP010000615.1:0-1698 GCA_964606675.1 uncultured bacterium | reverse complement strand
ATGGAGGGCTGGGGGGAATGGCGGGGGCGGGGGGGGCCGCGGTGGGGGGCCACCGCGGATGTTGGGAGTTCGCAGCGTGCCCAGAGGGCACGAGGGCGAACTCCGGGGTGGTGTCGTACCGACGGCGGCGGGGCGAAGAGGTCCGCCCTGGCGCCTGCTTACGCCCTGACTTGCTTCGTGAAGTACAAGCAGAGGCTGTCGTCTACGGTTGTCTCGTCGCCATGTCCGAGCTGCTTCCCATCGTAGTATAGGCCCCGACCGTCTGGGACGTAGCCTCGCTTCGCGTACAGGATCTGGGCCGCACCGTAGTCGGCGGTCAACCCGACGCCGATGCCTGCGACCGTGGATCTCTCCGACATCGTCCGTTCCGCCTCATCCATGAGGATGGTGCCGATGCCCCGGCGTTGGTGGGCCGCCAGGACGTTGAAGTCGACGATCTCGGGGATTCCTCCATCTCGGAATGGGGGATAGCCGGATTCCCAGACTATGGTCAGGTACCCGACGAACCCGCCATCCAGTTCAGCGACTAGCACGGTCCGCGTGCCTTCCGTCTGTTCGCGATAGTATCGCTCGTATCGCTCCTCGGGCTTGTTCCAGCCTTGTGCGCGGAAGGCGTCTGAGATGGTCGCCGGATCGTCATGCCTCATCTGTCGCACTATGAGGCCGTCAGCCGTCTGTTCGATGCTCCCGGCGCATGGCCGAGGCCGGCCCCGCCGCCCAACGAAATCCTGTTCGCCAAGCCTCATGGCCGCCCGGTAGCCGAACAACGTGCTCACCCATAGCCGCCCCGGCTCCGGCTCGAAGATGTATGGATAGGACGGGCCGCCGTCTTTGAGCCGGAGGATCACCTCTGGCTCCGACCAGGTCGTGCCGTCGTCCTCAGAGAAAGCGATCGACAGCTCTTCGCGATGCCAGCTCGGCATGGGCAGGCAGAGCTGTCCGTCGCCACCACGCCGCGGTGGCGCCTCCTGCCCCACGGCGCACAAGCGGTTCCAGACGAGTACCAGGCGTTCGCTGGCCAGGCGGATCACGGCGCCGGGAGCGCTGCTCGCGTCGATGCCACTCGGGTGCAGCACGCGCCAGGAGCGGCCGGCATCCTCGGAGAACGCATTCCAGAACTGGTCGAAGTTGGTCCGGACCAGCATCCGGAGTCGCCCGTCCTCTAACTGGACGATCGTGGGTTCCATCGCGCCGTCGTGATGGCCGTGGCCGCCGAGATCGATGATGTTGCTCGCATCCCACGTCTGCCCCCCGTCGGAGGAGACGTATACGCAGATCGCGTGACGACACGGATCGCGGACGAGGCGCTGGATGGGGACGACGAGCTCGCCGCTCGTCGTCTCGATCATGTTGATGAGGGCGCCGCAGTAGCCCTCGAACACCCGCTGTCGGCCATGCCAGGTCGCGCCCTCGTCGTCGCTCAGGATGGCCCACACGTCGAGGTTGACGTTGCTCGCCGCTTCACGCCGTGCTTCGTTCCAGGACCAGTGGAAGTCCTCAAGATCCATGTACATGTAGACCAGACGCCCTTCGCGCGTCCTCAGCAGAAGCCCTCCTCCGCACGGCTTGCATCTCCCCCGGCCGCGGTACATTCGTCGCGATGGAGACCAGGTTGCCCCGCCGTCGTCGCTCGTGAACGTCTCATTGTCGCCCACCGTCAGGATGCTTGCGTCGCCGACCCTGACGAAGGGGCCCAGC
>CAZSJP010000614.1:0-3382 GCA_964606675.1 uncultured bacterium | reverse complement strand
GATCGCCGTGTATCGACAGTGGCGACCCCTACGTTGTCGATAGCGACGGCACCCGGTCCGACATGGGACTCCACGGTGGCGATGGCGGCGCGCTCGGGCGTCCGGTGATAGACGTACCGAGGCCGGAGGTGCTGATCGCCCCGAACAGACCAGGCGTGATCCGAGTGCACAATCGCGGCAACGCGAACCTGCACATCGACATCCCCACGCTGCCGGACGGGTTTGTCCTGGAGACCGCTCTGCCGATCGTGATCGCCGCATTTGGTAGCACGGACATCGCCATCTCCCATAGCGGTACTATCGAGACGACGGCGCACCTCAGCATCGAGCACTCGGATCTGCGTCGGCTGCCCATCGAGGTCGCGTTGCGGGCGGTCGTCGGCACCGGAGTGTTCGGCAACGTCTCGGGCAGATGGACGCTCGCGATGAGCCCGTACCGTATAGTGGACGATGTGTTGGTGCCGGCCGGCGATGTGCTGGAGATCATGCCCGGCGTCGACGTCGTCTTCGACACCACGGCCGACTTCGTTGTTGAGGGGCGGATACGCGCCGTGGGTACCTCCGAGGACCGGATACGCATCTCAGGGCGTGGGCCTCAACGGCGGTGGCTCGATTTGGTGGGCGACGGGCCGCACGTGCTATCGTATGTCGATCTGTCGGGGCCCGGGGTTCGCGTATCGGACGAGGCATCGTCACTGGACGTGTCGCACTGCACGCTCAGCGACAACGGTCCCGGCCCATCTGCGGGAATCTCCTTCTCCTCGCCTCGCGGCAACCTGACCATGACCGATTGCGCTATCCGCGGCAAGCAGGGCCCTGCGCTGAAGACTGCCGGCGGCACGGTTGCCTTGGTGCGCTGCGTCATTGAGGAGAGCAACGGCCGCGGTATCCAGACCAAAGGGAGCGAGCTCCACATGCGCGACTGCGCGATCCGCGGCTCAAGGCACAACAGCGGGGCCTGGATCGCGGCCGGCGATGCGACCGTGACGGCGGCATTCTCGAACTGCGAGTTCTCGGGCAACCAGGGCGGCGGCCTGTTCCTCTGGGGTGATGGTCTCACGGCTGAGTTCAGCGAGTGCACTATCAAGAACAACGTCGGTATGGGATGCGGCGGGGGCGTGTTTGCCGGATGCGGATTGCTTCTGATGACCGACTGTCTCATCGCGGACAACACCGCGCAGGAAGGCGGGGGTGTCTGCTTCCAGGGCGGAACTGCCGATATCGTCGAATGCCAACTGCTGGCAAACTCCGCAGAACGAGGAGGTGCTGCCTTCGCCGCCATCGGCTCCTTGCGGCTCAGCGATTGTCAGTTCGCCGGAAACACCTCGCCACGATTCGGCACCGAGATGGGTACCGTCACGAGCCACCCCTGACGCCACGCTCCGCGGCGAGGGTCACAGCGCAGATAGCACTATCACGCATTCGCGCCGCTCTGTCTCACTCGTGCACGTTCTGGCGTATCCGGTCCATGGACCCGGATGGCGCGGTACCGTCGTCGCTCAGGCTGAAGCGGACTCCCGGCAACGGGAATCCGTCGGCGTCGGTCAGGCGCAGGACGAACGCCCACGCACCACCGGCGTTGATCGACGTCACCGCGAGCCGAGTCGCGCCGGCGGCAAGCCCGACCGGCACGCGCTCCTCGAATTGGTACTTGTTCTGATACAGCACTCCGTGGCCTGACTCGGGGTAGTCGGGGCGGTCGAACACCACGTCTTCGCGGACACGTACCACGATCCCATCGTCCCAATTGAGATTGAGCGTCGCGGTGCATGCAACGTCGCTGTGAATCCAGCAGACGAAGTAGTAGCTGAGGTTGTCAATGGCCAGGTAGTCCATCATGTGTCGCGTGCCGAACAGCCCGCGCGGGTCGAGAGCCGCCCATGGTTGCCACCTCACGGCGCCGTCTCGCCCGTAGTACACCTTGTTGCTGGGTATGTCGTCGTCCAACGCCTCGGACGCCGTCCGGCCGGGCTGCAAATGCGGGTTACCCAGCGGACCGAGTGTCCACCATGCGCCCGGCGTCCCGAACGCGTCGCAAAGCTCGGCCGGCGATATCTCTTCGTCGTCGAACCGACGGATCGCGTCGAACAGCGGCCCGAACCGCACGTCGGCGACTGGCTCGCGGTCCCGCAGGATCTCGTGCCAACCGGCGATCACGTCTCTGCCGCCGGGGAAATCCGGCGCGCTTCGTCCGGCGAGTTCGTCGGTCTCGTCGGTGGGCAAGTGCCACACTGCGTGGCCGGAGTACGACCAGATGTAGCGTTTCGAGGTCGCTCGCAGGATACGCATCTGTTCCCGCAGTTCGTCCAACTCATCGGGCCAGGGCTGCGGCACGTATTGGACGTCTGGGGTCTCGGTCATGTGCAACGGCCAGACGCCGGGCGCTACGGTGCACCGCCGTTTCCAGTAGTCGAGCATGTCGCCCGACACGACTTCGGCGATGCCGCAGTCCTCGAACCGAGGGATCGCCGCCTGTGTCACGGGGTCGTGGAGGCAATACGAGTATTCGGTGCCGAGGTGGAAGCCGCCCGGGGCGTCCTGTTCGGACATGACGTCGAGCATGCCCAACAGGAACTGTCGTTCGAGCGGCCGGGTGCGTAGCGTCCCCGGCAGCGCGAAGACAACGGCCTCGGGGAACTCGTCTATCACCGCGCGCATGGCCGAACGGCCTTGACGAAACGCCGCGATCATCAAGTCGCCGGCCGTGTAGCCGTCGTACGTGTAGATCGGGTGATCCAGTTCGTAGCGCGGGTACGGGTATTCGACGTCGATGCTGACCCCCGCGAACCCGCACTCGGCTGCCGCCTGACCGAGCGCCGAGAAATGCCGGCTGATCTTCGACGTATGCTCGACACTGAGCAGCGTCTCGGGCGACGGCCACTCGCCGCTTCCGACGAAGCAGATACCCAACAGATTCTCGGTGACGCCGACGGCCTTCAGCGCCGCGACGTTCTGCTTCGCCATGGGGACCCAGTCGGGGTCGGTCGGTCCGTCGGCTCCGACGCCTATGCTCGCGACGATGCCGGCATCCCAGTCGCCACAGGTGAAGAAGAAACCGTCGTAGAGGCCGGCGACTTCGCCGGCGTGATCGGTCATGAACGCGCTCGGGGCGGCCGCATAGCATATCATGGCGGGGGTGGCGTCTTCCTTGGCGGTCATGTTGCCTCCTGGGTGGATAGTCCGATTCACACGTATTCCTCCGGCACGACCGGCTGGCCAATTTTTGCCGATTCGTCCGCCGCGACGCAGGCCGCAACAGTCCGGAACGCTTCTCGGCCGTCCACCGGAGCGGGCGTTCCATCCAATACGGCCCGCAGGAACGATCCGACGCAGCCATCCACTCCGGTCGATATCTCCGACTTGTCGCTCGGCAAGTCTTCCC
>CAZSJP010000613.1:0-3386 GCA_964606675.1 uncultured bacterium | reverse complement strand
TGAAGGACCGTAAGTGCTCCCTGCGTGTGCGTACCTGCAACAAAACGTTGCAGGTGCATGCATGATTCCGGTCGAGTTGTCCGCAAAAAAGGGCCTATAGCATTATGGCATGGTCGTTGCTTTGCTCCGTAAGTAAAACTGACGAGTTCAGTTGCTCATCCAGCGGCAAAGAGTGACCCAGTCGCATTGGCCTTGATCTATGTTTCGTGCTTCGGACCTTGCCTCGGAATCCTCAATGCCTCTCAGCAGGATGGCTAGCGGGTGGATTCCTTGGGAAGTTCGGTATACTATTTCATAAAGGACAAATACAACATGGCCTTGCAGCAACATGCCATCTATGTCGAACTGCAAGAGGCTATTCTGGATCAGATAGCCGTATCGTCGGTAGATGGCGATACCGCTCCCCGTCAAGGAGATGGACAGTGCATCGAGCGAGAGTTCGCGTGGAAGGGTTACTGCGGCGGTGCAACTGCGGATCGCCACGGCGTGTACGGCACTGCTACGCTGGACCAGAATTGTGATGATTCTGCGATACTGTCAATGAATATGATCGATACCGTGGGCGCTCAGCGAAGCCTGCTGGCGGGCGTCAACGAGAGGTGGCCATGTTTGGCCTCTGCAAAAGCGTGCGTTCGTCTCCGTCGGAGAAGATAGCGACATGGCGCGCAATTTGCGGATCACTGTCGCCAGTGGATGGAATAGCCCGGCGGCGTTACAGCATGACGTGCAGAGATTCGTAGAAATCCTCGGAATCTTAGCACAGAGCGGATCATCGGCTCCTTGGCGCACCTGTGAAAATCGCGCGCTGGTCGAGCCGTCCGCCGGAAGTCGGCTTAGTAGCCGAAAGAGCGTCGAGTTGTCGTTCTGAAGTAGTAAGCGCATCATGGACGCGGTCTGATACGAACTATCGCAGCCTGGGATACGAGCGCTCCGGAACGATGCATACGTACCCGAAAATGTGGAGGAATACGCCGTGCAAGTGCCGATTTTGCGACTGAAAGATGTTCTTCTAACGTCTATTCAGGTGGACTTGACCGATCAAGAGGCACTGCAATTCCAGTCCGACATGCTGAATATGGTGGCCAAGACCGATGCCAAAGGCATAGTTATCGACATCACCGCCATGGAGATTGTCGACTCCTATATGGCGCGCGTGTTGAACGAAACGGCCACCATGGTGAAGGTGCTCGGCGCTGAAGCAGTCGTATGCGGTATGCAGCCCGCAGTCGCTCTGACGCTCATCGAGATGGGCCGTGAATTGGTTGGCGTAGAGAGCACGCTGAATCTCGACCAGGCGATGGATAAGATTCAGGAATTGATCGAAAGCCGCACCGGTGGGGCCATGTCCGCAGGCGAGGCCGGCGGAGAGCATGATGGGTCCGCCGGCGGTTCGAACCTCGACGTGAGTAGCGATGTTGAATCTGGCAGGGAGGGCGGCAATGAATACGCCTAGTACGTCCTCCGCGAAGGAGCTACGAGTTCCGATCAACGCCGAGAGCGACATTATCGGCGCACGACAGGCCGGTCGAGATACGGCAAAGAAACTCGGATTCGGCCTGGCCGACCAAACACGTCTGGCGACAGCGATTTCTGAGCTTGCTCGAAACGTGATCAAGTATGCGGATAAGGGCGAGTGTGTCGTGCGCGATGAGTCGGACGCCAAGATGGTACGTGTGAAAGTGGAGGTCATCGACGACGGTCCTGGCATTGGGGATGTGAAGAAAGCGATGACTGATGGATTCAGTACCGGACGAAGCCTCGGAATGGGTCTGCCAGGCACCAAGCGGCTGGTTCATGACTTCGATATAGAGTCCGGCAGCAAGGGAACGAAAATCGCCATCGGCCTTTCGCGTCCGCGCTAGGTCGCCACACTATCGGCGGAGCGTTCGTAAGCTCCGTTCGCCAGACTCCTTCCTTTGACGGCTGAGGGTGCGTTACCGTGTGCCCTCAGCCTGTTGTTTTTCGCCTCACTCGAACGTTGTGCCGGATCAAGCCTTCCTAGTATCTTCTTCAACTCACCAAGTTCGAGCGGCCGGCGCGGTGTCGGCCTTTCCTTGACTCCTCGATTCCCTGATCGATATGACTTATATCCTGTTCGACATTGACGGAACTCTGACCGTCGGCGGCGAAGGTGGCAGCGCCGGATCTGTCGCCATGAATGGTGCGTTTGAGGATTTGTGTGGCGTCGAGAACGGGTTCGACGATATTCAAAAAGCGGGTAAGACCGACCCGATCATCACTCGCGAGGGCTTCGAACAGCACGGCTTTCGACTGACCGATGAGATTGCCGAACGTTTCCAGAAGGCGTATTTGCGCCATCTGAGAGAGCTGATCCAGGAGCCGAAACGCTGCCCCAGAGTCTTGGCGGGGGCCGTCGAGGTTCTGGAGGCGCTTCGTTCGCGCAACGACGTCGTATCGGGTTTGCTTACCGGCAACTGGCAGAGCGGTGCCATGCTAAAGCTCGGCAGTGTTGGTTTGGACGGCTATTTCGAGCGTGTCAACGGGCCCGATTCGGATGTGCTGGGTGCGTTCGGCGAAGATGGTACGACGCGTCCGGATCTGGTGCCGGTAGCGTTCAGACGCTTTCGAGAGCGGACAGGGCATACCATCGACGCTTCGCAGACGGTCATTCTTGGAGACACGCCGCGCGATATAGAGTGCGCGCTGGTGCATGGAGTGCGTGGCATCGGCGTGGCTACCGGTCCGTATTCTCGCGAGGAGCTTCGCGCTGCCAATGCAGACGTGGTGCTAAACGACTTGACCGAGGTCGAGGCGGTAGTGCATCACCTGCTGACGAATCGCTCATAGACGACGAGTTTGTGTTGGAACTGTGAACGTGGAAGCATTGCTTACATTCTTGTGTTTCGGATTCCCCGCACTAACGAGGAGAAGAGCCATGAACTACCTGCGCTTGCGTCATGCCTGGCTATTTGTCGTAGCTATCGCTGTATTGTCCTGCCAATCCGGGCCGCCGGTGGAAACGCTCGTTGTCGATGAAGCGCACGGTGTGCGCTTGGCGAGCCTGCCGGCTTGGATGGCGGGTGGCAACGGAGAAGGAGCGGGGCGATTTCAGTACCTCAGCCACATCACCGTCACCGGCGACGGACAGATCGTAGCTGCAGATAGCAGGTTCGGCAAGATTGTCTATTTCGATCTGGCCGGCAACGTGAGTCGCACCCGGTCCTACTATCCTGGCGGTGAGAACCCTCTGTCGCCAACCGACAGCCTGGGATGGGTGCAGGGCCTCAAGTGGGCTGGTGGCAAGCTTTTCATCATCTCAGGCAGCACTGTTTGGATCGTCACGGACGATCAGACCAACAAGGTCGACTTGGCTGGACTGGGATATGTGCGCGCATTGGAGGCCAACGACGACGGCCGCATTTATG
>CAZSJP010000612.1:0-3390 GCA_964606675.1 uncultured bacterium | reverse complement strand
CCCGCGACATCGTCCGGATACCCCATATATGAGTCGCTGAGCGCCCCGGTGTCCCTCAGTGTGGAAGCCAGCCCGGCAACGGCCTCCACGGCGGCGACGTGGACGTGGACGTTCACCACGAGCAACTCCGGCGGGCTGACGGCTGAAGATGGCACGACTACCCTCCTCTATCCGAATGCCACCACATTACCGGCGTCTATCTCCCCGGCGAAGATCACCGTCAATTCGTATGGCGCATATGCGGTGAGTACGGCGAGTGGCGGCGGGAGCGATCCCGACACGGTGGTCGTCACCGTTCCGGTCAACGTCGCCGCCGGCGCGGAAGTCACCATCGTGATTGACGTGACCGCCAGCCTTGTCAGCTCGTCGTCGTTGGAGACGGCGGCCTATCTGGTCTCCACGTCGTCCGATCCGGTGGCTGTGAGCGTGGACTACTCCCTTCCCGTGACGCTCGTGGCGTTCACGGGCCGGGTGCTTGGGAGTGGCGTCCATCTCAAGTGGGAAACCGGAAGCGAGATGCGCAGTTGCGGGTTTCACGTTTGGCGCCGCGGGCCAGTGTCCTCGGAATACACCCGTGTGAGCGACCGTATCATTCCGGACCTGGGCAACTCCGCGATCGGACGGGCGTACGAGTACTACGACGCGCCTGTTTCGGAGGCGGGCGTCTACTGGTACCGGCTCGAAGAGATCTCATACGACGGTGTCAGCGAGCTACACGCGCCCGTCCGCGTTGATCTCGCATCGGGAGACACGTTCAGATTCGCGCTCTCCGACGCAGCGCCGAACCCGTTCAACGCAGTCTCGTCGCTGCACTTCTCGGTCGCTGAGCCGAGTCATGTGGAAATCGGCGTCTGGAACATCCTCGGCCAGCGAATCCGAGTGCTCAAAGACGAGCGTATGGTGCCCGGGCGATACGATCTCACGTGGGATGGGGCCGATGAATCGGGCCGGAGCGTTGGTACCGGCGTCTGCATGTTGGTGATGAAGGCGGAGGGCGAGACGGGTGCTGCGCCCTCTTTCGTCGCGGTCCGGCTGCTCACCGTCATACGCTGATCGCAGGTAGCCTCCGCGGTAGGTCGATCGCGACGCCCTCAGAAGCATCGGCGTGCCGCTCGTAGACACGGGCGACACCGACACGACCTTGCCGGGCCCACCATCGTCGTTGCCGGGGATTGGACTCTCCGATCCACTCTGAGTACCCTCCCAGATGGTTACGTGAACAGACTTTGCGCACTGTCGCCGATGTTGGTGCGGTCGGCGAAGTCCGACATGGCGGCCCGCGGGTAAACGCGGACATCCAGAGAGACTGTGGGTCCTCTGTCACGGTGACTGCTGCGCCGAGGCGTCCCTGGGGGGATCGTGTCGGAGACCAACGCCTTTGGCCGGAGGCACCGGGCTCGCAGCCGTCGCACTCGTGGTCATCCTGTTGGGCGTGGCGGTTGTGGCTTCCATCCACTACCAGCGCGCCGGGCGGGTGGTAGATCCCGATACGCGAGATGGACGTGCCAATGTTGATTTCGCGGCCCACCCCACCTCAAGCGCGCACGATTATGCTCAGAGCGATAGTGTCCTCGACCTCGGTGTACAGCGCTGCTGGATCCCCACCAACCTCATCGTTGAGGCGATGGAGCGCGACGCGCTGCTTGAAGCAGCGCTAGCTGAACACGGTACGACCATCCGGTATCACCAGTTCCTGAAAGGCGGCGACGCGAATTCATACCTTGAGCGGGGAGATCTCGAGGGCGTCATCGCCGGCGATATGCCTGCGCTGATGGCCGCGGCACGAGTCGGCACAGCGATAGTATCGTTGATGCAGCTTGGATTCTGTTCCATCGTCGCTGAGAAACTCATGTTGATGGTGGATCTGCGGGGGAAGTGCGTCGGCGTTCCGTTCGGGTCTGTCGCTCACCACGCCTTTCTCAACGCCATATCGAGCAGTGGGTTGTCTGCGGACGATGTCGAGATCGTGTTCATGGATGTCAACGAGATGCCGGGCGCGCTGCAACAGGGCGTCGTCGACGCTTTTGTGGCGTGGGAGCCGGCCCCGACCATCGCTCTGGCGCAACCGAGCCCGCCCGCTATCATCCATCGGAGCATGACATCCGGCTACCTGTACTTCGCCAGATCGTACGCCGACAGACACCCGGAGGTAGTTCGCGAGATTGTGGCAGCTCAGACCAGAGCGATCTACTGGATGAAGCGCGATCAGGCGAACCTGTTGGCCGCGAGCGAGTGGGCGCTGCGGACTGCGGCGGATTGGGCCGGCGCTGCAGGTCCCCTTGGCGCGTTGGACTTTGCCAACCTTGCTGAGGCGGACATACTGAGTACGAGTCCCATGCCGACCCTGCCGGTGTCACAAATCACTGAGGGCGGTTACGTCCATCGCGAGTACCAGTTTCTTGTCGAGATGGGCTTGATGCCCGAGGCGGTCGCCTGGTCCACCGTCGCGGAGTGCTTCGACACGAGCGTGCTCGCTGAAGTGGTCTCGCAGAAGCAGGCGCGCCAAGTTGGCACGTTCAGCTATCGAACGGATTCGAGGATCAGGTAAGCGCCATGAATCGGAATAATGACCCTGTGGAACGCGTGGTTCGCCGACGAGCGCCGGCAAGCATCAGAACGAAGCTGGCGGTCTATTTCAGCGCACTGACCGCGGCAACTGTGTCTGGCGTACTGCTTGTATCCATGCTGGGGCTGCCCCTTGGACCGTATGGAGGCAGGCTCGCCCTGGAACGTTCGCGTGCGTTCCGTCATCTGGACCTGATCGCGGACCTGAAGAAGGCACAGCTACTCCGTTGGATTGAGGAACGATACTACGACGTCGGCACCTTCTGTAGCAACGAAGTGGTGGCGCGCGGTATGTCGGCGCTCCGCCCCCCGACAGGCAGTGCTGCGGGCGGCGAGCATCGGGATGTGTCGTCCAAACCGGATACGGAGAGGCCCGAATACCAGTCCCTATTACGCCAGTTGCGCCGGTTCGTGTACACCCACCGACTCTACGATGCTGTCGCCATCGCAGACGTGCGGACTGGGGCAATCATCGTGTCGACCGACAGTGCCGACCTGGGCGAGAACATATCTCATCAATCGTGCTTCAAGCAGGCGGTTGGTTCGTTCTACCCATCCGTCTGCGATATCAGGGCGGACTCGCGGAGCAGAGCGCCTGCAGTCTACATTGCCCGCGTAGTGGAAGACGAGCATGGCATGGCGATCGGCGTAATTCGTACAGAAGTCATGGTTGACGACTTCATCCGGCCGATGCTTCACACGGGGGAGGGGTTGGGCAAGTCGGGCGAGGCCCTGCTGGTCAATGATCGACGGCAGATCATCGCCTCGCTGAAGCATCCTCTGCCGGACGGCCGCGTTCCCACGCCTTTGGAGTATGAGATCGAC
>CAZSJP010000611.1:0-3399 GCA_964606675.1 uncultured bacterium | reverse complement strand
CAGCCGGGCTGAGGAGCGGGTTCTACTACTCGTTCCTGGACTGGCACCACCCGGAGTACAAGACCGACCTCCCCAAGTACGTGAGCGAGTTTGCCCATGGACAGGTGCGCGAGCTGTGCACGAACTACGGGCCGATCGACGCGATCTGGTTCGACGGCGAGTGGGACCACCCGAAAGAGACGTGGCTGGCCGACGAGATGGTGCGGATGATCCGGAAGCTTCAGCCCGATGCGGTGATTAACGACCGTCTGGGCAGCGAGGAACGCGGCACAAACCCCAGCGCCGACTTCTACACGCGCGAGCAGCCCGAAGAGATCAACGTAGCGAGCGACTTCGAGGCACGTCGCCGGCCGTGGGAAGCGTGCATGACCATCGGGAGGTCGTGGGGCTTCCGACACGACGACGAGCCGTTCATGAGCGGCGCCGAACTGATCCGCACGCTCGTCGACGTGGCGTGCCGAAGCGGGAACACGCTGCTCAACGTCGGGCCGACGCCGGACGGGGAGATACCCGCGCACCTGGTCGAGCGTCTCGACGCTATCGGGGAGTGGATGGACAGGAACGGCGAGTCGATCTACGGCACCGACGGCATCGCTGTCGGCACGCAGAAGTGCACGACGAAAGGCTCGCGCCTATACGTCCATCTGAGCGACGAGCACCACAGCGACTCGATCGAACTGGCGGGGCTGCGGAACAAGATCCGGCACGTGAGTTTGCTTGCGACAGGCGAAGAGCTTGCGTTCGACGACGCGACGAAGAAGATCGCCTTGCCCGACCAACTGCCGGACGATGCGGTCGTTACGATCGCGGCCGATCTGGATGGGGAGCCTGAGGTGGGGTGAGCGGCACAACACCAGGCTTCCGAGCGCGGGGTACCGGTGCTCGGCCCCGCGCTCGGGATCATCGTTCACATCGCTGGCAATCGGACCGGGCGGCTATGCGGTCCGGTCACCCGCTCCCAGCCGTCGATAGCGCACCTTGGTCGTGGAATATGTGTGGCCCGACGCTCGCCAGGTCCTTGCAGCCGGTCATCAACATCCCGTGCCTCAGCACGCTTCCAAGCCGCTCGATCTGCATCCGTACGCCCGCAGCGCCGCCTCCGATTGCCGCACGAACCAGATCGCGGCCCACGAGGACGGCGTCGGCGCCCAGTGCCAGCATCTTCAACACGTCGTATCCGGTGCGAATGCCCCCGTCGGCGGTCACGAGCACCTCTGTGCCGACGCGACTGGCGATCCCAGGCAGCACCTCGGCCACGCCCGGAGTGCAGTCCTGCACTCGTCCGCCATGGTTCGACACGGCAACGACCGCCGCCCCGGCCTCCACACAGGCCTCGGCATCCTCAACGCTCATGATCCCTTTGAAGATGAACGGCAGACCGGTCGCCGCGGTCAGTTCCTTCATGTCGCCCAGGCTCTTGCGGTAGACCGGCTGACCGGCACGAGCCATGTTGGTCGAACCGCACCCGTCCAGGTCGACCCCCACAGCCGGGCAACCCGCCGCCTCCGCTCGCTGGACAAGCTTCAGCAACATGTCCTGTGCGCGCGGTTTGAATATCGGGACCCCGTTTCCGCCGGCAGCCTCGATCGACTCGAGCGACGGGTGCTCCTCGTAGGTGTAGAAATGCGTGTCGCCGCGCAACGCCATAGTGCCACTCTCGATACATCCCTGGACGTTGACCTTGCAGAAATCCAGCTCGGACATGCCGTCGACGAACCGCCCCGGACCCGCCACCGACGAACCGAGAATCGGCACTGCCAAGGTGCGGCCGAGGAAGTCGATCTGGGTATCGGGCGTGAAGTGATCGCCGACGAGCCGCGTCGCGAACCGTCTCGCCGCAAGAGCCTGGTAGTTCGCTTTGAAGCTGCTGCCGGAGCCTGCGCCACCCATGCCGATGGGGCGGCCGTACGCCTCGCGCTGGCAGATCCTGTCAGGCCCACCGTCGCACGCCGGGTAGACCCCGCAGATGCCCATGAGGATTTCGCGCGCCCGATCGCGGACCTCCTCAAGCGTTTCAGGTGCCTTGTCCGATAGCCCCGGCGACGAAGCTCCGGCGCCCTCGACGACTGGATCGAACGCGCTTGCCGGCGACTCGCACACCGGGCACTTCTCCGGCGGCGCATCCCCCTCGTGCACGTAGCCACAGACCGTGCAGATCCAGCGTTTCATCGTACCATCCTCCGTGTGGAAGCCGCTACGCCCAGATGCATATCCGGAATGTACGCGGATCCAAGTCCGGTCCATCGGGGCCGACGCAAGAGCCTTGAACGGGCCCGCGCTACCTGATAAGCACCATCCTCCTGACAAGCGTCCCCTGGCGGGCCGTAAGGCGATACACATATACGCCCGCGGCCGCCTCCTTGCCGGCGCCGTCTCTGCCGTCCCAGACGACCGTGTGGATGCCCGCGGCCATGGGGCCGTCGACGAGCAACCGCACGACCTGGCCGGCAACGTTGTACACGGCGAGCCGGACGACCGACTCGCGCGCCACGCCGAACCTGATCGTCGTCGACGGGTTGAACGGGTTGGGCACGTTCTGGTCGAGCGCGAACTCGACGGGACGCGCCTCGACGTATCCGATGGCCCCTTCGTTGAACTCAGCGTCTATGATTCTCGGCGCGCGGCCCGAGCCAACCGCGCCCTCGAGACGCAACAGCACTGGTTCTTCGGAATCGACGCGGGCGAACGCGACGCGGACCGTCGGGCCATCCTGACCAAGGGCGACGTACCCGCTGCCGACGGCAGTCACCGGAGAGTCGTCCGGCAGAGCGAGCTCAAGCTGGCCACCCACAACGCCTCGCGGATCGTCTATCGTCAGAGACCAGCCGGAAGGATCGGCAACCCAGGTCAGCGTGCGGGGCGCCCCATCAACGGCCGGCTTCGGAGCGAAGCCCTGTTCGACGGGAAAGAGCAGCCCGGGGTCCACAGTTCTGTACAGAATCCACGTGGCATCGTAACTCGATATGGTACCGTTGCCCGTGACGTCGGCGAGGAAAACACTGATCTCGGCGGCGGCGACCTTGCGCACGACTCGCTGAAGTATGAACGACGCGTCGAACGCCGTCACGGAGCCGTCCCGCGTGACATCGCCGTACGCCAGCATGCGGGCGAACGCTCCCACGTCGGCGCGCGAGCCGTCGAGGTCGCCCGGACTTTCGGGATCGCCCGCGTCGATGCATGGCGACCCGAGTTGGAGCGAGTAGTCCCCGCCCGCCGGATCGACGAACATCGGATCGGCCGAGAAATTGCCGACACCCTCGATGAACGGGATCCCTCCGCGCGTGTCGAGGTCGCAGTACGTGGCGGTCAGCGTCCCGCTGTTGTCGTGAACCGGCGCGAGGCCGTTGTTCCACAGGATAGTGTTGAGCATGGTCGCCGACGACGTCGCGTTGTAGAATG
>CAZSJP010000610.1:0-3402 GCA_964606675.1 uncultured bacterium | reverse complement strand
CGCGACGGCACATGGCACATCTTGCGATAGGACTCACACGCCGGCGAGGCCCGGTTCGAGCCGTCGCAGTCGCCGCGCTTCTCAGCGTACCGGCGCTGTCCGCCGCCACGGCGACCGAGAGCGTGGACACGGCCGCACGTGCGTTGCGAGCCGGAAGGTACGAAGTTGCTCGGCGAACGCTGGCGACTCGGACCGACACCTCCGACATCGAGCGACACCGGGTGCGGCTGGCGCTCTGCTACCTGAATCTCAACGAACCCCGCAAGGCCGATTCGCTCCTTGCCGCGGCGAAGCTGGCGAACTACCAGTCGCCATACCGCGACTACTGGAGAGCGCTCGCTTCGTACGCCGCCGGCCAGTACGATGAGGCGGCACGTCGGTTCACGGCGCTCGCGCACTCTCATGCGACCGTAGTGGCCGACTCGGCCCAGCTCTGGGCGTTGCGGAGCGCCGAGATGTTACGCGACTCGACGCGGACAAGCGAGGCCATCGCCCAGCTGGTTGCTCGGCCGGACAAACTGGCCGCCTACGGGTGGCTGGCTCGGATGCGCAACGAACCGGAGCGTTGGCAAGCATCCTGGCTGACGCTGCTCCACGGCTATCCGCGCACCAACGCTGCCAGGAAAGCAGCCGGGATCGCCGAGGGCCTCGGATGGAAATCGACGGGCGGAACACTGATGTCGCATGCTCGGCTGCTGGCGCGGCACGGCGATCGCGAGGGGGCCATCAGGCTCTGGAGGCAGGCGCTGTCCGACCGCGATCTGGCCGCGCGGCAGGGCGAGATCCGATACAGCCTGGCAAACGCGCTCCTGACAGAGCGCCAGTATTCGTCGTCGGCTCGGGCACTGGACCGACTGCTGGCGGACACGCTCTCGCGCGCAGAATGGCCGGCGGCGATGCGACTGTACGCGAAGCTCGAACGCAGGCGCGACAGGGAGACCAGGTCGCGCGGCTGGGAATCGCGATTCATATCGAGCTACCCCACGCACAAAGACGTCCCGGATGCAATGTGGAACACGGGCATGAGCTGGGAGCGGGTCCGACGTTGCGATGAGGCGACACGGACCTACCGTCTGCTCGCCGAGCGTTTCCCGGGCCACGAGCTGGCCGACGCCGGTCGCTGGCGAGTCGGGTTCTGCGCGTACCGGGCCGGCGACTACGGCAAGGCGTATCGTGAGTTCGACAAGCTCGCGCGCTCCACGAGCCACTTTCTCACCAAAGACCAGGCCGGCTACTGGGCGGGGAAAGCGCTCTACCATGACGGACGGGCCTCGGAAGCGAGAGAGGTGTGGGACCGAGCGGCAGCATATTCGCCACGAACGTACTACGCCGTTCTGTCCGCCATGTCCGCGAACCGCCCCATCGTGCCGCCCGAGGATGAGCGGCCCGCGCGCCCCGCCGCGGAATCGTACAGCAACCTGCCGGGCTACACGGAGGCTGCGTGGCTCGCGTCGGTCGGCCGATGGCGCTGGGCTAGAGCGACGCTCACCTCCCGGTCGGCTCGGAGCGCGACAACCGTGGCGAGCATGGACCGCCTCGCCGATGCATTCGAGTCCATCGACGACTATGCCCGGGCGATCCGCTGGCGCTGGCGCGCAATGTGGAAACGCACGACCGAAGACCGATACCACGAACTGCCGCCGGCGGTCCTGCGCCGCATCTGGCCCGACTTCTTCCGACCGGAAGTGATGCAGGCAGCCGTCGAGCACGACGTGGAGCCGGCGCAAGTGTGGGCTATCATGCGACAAGAGAGCGTGTTCGACCAAGACGTCACCTCGCCTGCCGGCGCACGCGGCCTCATGCAGATCATGCCAAGAACCGGGCGCGGGCTCGCGAGGCGGATCCGGCTGCAGAACTTCGACGCCGCCGACCTGTTCGATCCGGATCTCAACGTCCGCCTGGGCGCTCGATACATCGCCGACCTGATGCGCCGTTTCGACAGAAAGGTCGATTTCGTCGCCGCCGGGTACAACGCCGGGCCGTCGAACGTATCGAGATGGTGGAGGCGCGCCAACGGCGACCACGACGTCTTCAGAGAGAGCATCACCTACTCCGAGACGCGCAAATACGTCAAGCTCGTGCTGAAGAACTACCTGATCTACCGCAGCCTCTACCCCGATGCCCGGAGATCGCGGCGATGAGGCGCATGGCCCCTGCGGCGACCATCGGCTGGAGTTTCGATGCGAACGAGCCCGCGTGGCCGTTCGACCCGGACTGGCACCATGCGGCGTGGCAAGGCGATGCGTGGACGAGCGACGAGCGCGCCATTCCCCCATCGTCGCGCCTCACGCTATCGTGGAACGTCGGGCCAGGCACCGGTTCGGTTATGGTATTCGACCTGACCGTTCGCATCGGCGGCGAGTGGTCGCCCTGGACGCGAGTCGGCTATTCGGGCGACGCAGGCTACAGCCCAAGCCCGCCAGGCCCCGTACGAGTCGACGTAGACGTTGCCTGCTGGGACGGCCAGGGCGACCGGATTCGCGTGAGAGCGACTCGGACAGCCGCGCCCGCCAATGAAGGCCCTGGTGAGAGCGCCGCCGATCTCTTCCGCGTCGCCGCGTCGGCGCCGCGCCCGGTCGACGCCGACAGCGTCGACGGCCGGCAACCCCCACGCAGAAGCCGTTTCGTGCAATCGGTACCGTTCCGGTCGCAGATGACCGAAGACGAGCGGCTCGCGAAGAGGCTCTGCGGCCCTACGTCGCTGGCGATGATCGTTGCAGCATCGGGGGAAGAGGCCACAACGGCGGAGGTGGCCGAGAGGGCGTTCGATAGCGATCACGATCTCTACGGGAACTGGTCGAGCCTCGCCAGAGCAGCGAGCGAGTACGGCCTCGCCGCCTGGGTCGAGTATCTCACGTGCCTCGCCGATGCCGAGCGACGCCTGGAAGCCGGGTACCACGCGATCCTCTCGCTGGCATTCGAGGAGGGGCAGATCGACGGCACGCCCATCGCCAGGACCAACGGACATCTGCTCGTGTTGCGTGGGTGGAGCTCGGCCGGCGATCCTATCTGCAACGACCCGGCGTTCGCCGATGGCAGCGGCGACGGAATCGCATATCCGCGCGACCAGTTCGAGGACGCGTGGCTGGGGCATGGCGGCGTCGCGATAGTCGTCCGCCCAAGCTGACGCACGGGCCTTCGCCGACGCAGCGGAGGCGGCGCACATACGGACCATAGAGGCCAACGGTAGGCAGGAGAGCTACAGTGTCGGTCAGATCTAACATAGGACTAATCTGGGAGTTCCTTCGCGTGCGGAAGAAGTGGTGGCTTGCGCCGATTATCGTGTTCATGCTGCTCTTCAGCCTCATAATCGCGATGGCCGAGGGCAGCGTCGTCACGCCGTTCATCTACACGATATTCTAGCCACGCACTGCCGAACCACCTCGGAGCCGCTTACCTAGG
>CAZSJP010000609.1:1317-3403 GCA_964606675.1 uncultured bacterium | reverse complement strand
TACAATCGCAGCCGATGCCAGAGATGGCGCGAGCCTCCCCAGGATGCCCGCCGACTCGGCAACGGCCGCCGCCAGCAGCGCATAGGCCGCAGTGGCGACTACGCTGTAGCCGGCGGTCCACGTGGGTGGCCAGAGCAGCCTATGACTGGCGGTCCTGATGCCGATCACGATCAGCGGCACGACGATGACCAGCGGCCAGACGTGGCGCTGCACCGGGTCGCTCCAGAAGCCGTTCCACAGCCATCTGCCCGCTGTGTACATCGCCGCGGCCGAAGCGATTTCCTCGCTCACCGCTATCTTGTCGCCGGCGTGGACGTCTCGGCGTTCGACCACTCGGCCGCTTGGGAACGTTACGCGGACGACGTAGGAGGCGCTCGTGTCGGCTCCGAAGTGCGCGGCGGCGCTGTGTTGCGAGAGGTATCCGTTCGTAGGATATATCTCTCTCATGCCCGCGAACCGACCGCCCGGACCATCGCCCACCGATTGCCACAGACTGACGCGTGCACCTATCCCGCCGGCATTGCTGCGCTGCCCCGATACCCGCACGACTATGGCGTCGCCCATGTCGAGCTTGTTGATGAAGCACGCTGAACGTCGCAGGCGGAAGTCGCCAGGATTGTCCATCAATTCGGCATTTGAACCGACGAAGACGTCTAGATCCGCGTCGCCGTCGATGTCCGCTACCGCAACGGCGCACGCGCTTTTCACGTCGGTCAGTCCGGCGACGTGGACCGGCACGAACTCCAGGCCGCCGACGTTCTCGAAGAAGCTTACGCCCTCATTGTTCGCTATGATGATATCCTGGTCTTCGTCGTGATCGAAATCGGCCGCGGCCACGCCGTAGCTGAGAGGGCCGCTGGCAAATCCTACCATGCCGGACACGTCAACGAAGTCGAACCGCTGATCGTTGCGCCATACCCTGTTACGTCCACTCGCGCAGGTGGTGACGACGTCGAGGTCGCCGTCGTTGTCGAGATCGGCCATCGCCACGCCGTTTGTCTGCGACGAATCGCCCGCGACGGACGTCAACTCGGTCAGGTCGGTGAAGCTATCGCCCTCGTTTCGGTACACGCGGTCTCGCGCCCGCCAGGTTGCCACAAACAGATCCGGATCGCCGTCATCGTCCAGATCCCCGAACGCGGCCTGCTTGCTCCCGCCCTCGGACTCGAGGCCCCATTCGGCGGTCGCATCGTTCCAGCCGCCTCGATGGTCGCTCAGCCACAGCCTGTTGCTCGCATGCTCGTTCGTGACGAACATGTCGAGCCAGCCGTCTCGGTTAACGTCGCAAAGGACCGGGCTGTTCGCCGAGAGCGGACCCTCCTCGTCCAGCGGTAGCGCGCCGCCGTCGTCCTCAAAGCGCCCCGGCGCCTTCTGCCGGAAGAGATGCATGGACCCGTGCCATCCGGCCAGAACCAGGTCCAGGCCGCCATCGTTGTCCAGATCTCCCCATGCCGCTCCGAACTGCGCCACCTGCCGCAACGACGGACGGGTGGCGACGGCGCCCATCAGGCCGGCCGACCCGGTCACATCGACGAACGTGCCATCGCCCTCGTTGAGCAGCAGATGGTTCGCGTCGCGCATCGAAACGAGGTAGAGGTCGTCCAGCCCGTCGCGATTGACGTCACCAAAAGCGACGCCCTGAATACCAAGCGCGTTCGGCAGAATGGACTGGCGATAGAAACTGAGCCGGGGGGGCGGGCGTCGCTCAGGCCCGGCCGGGACGCACCGCATCACGACGCCGTAGCCAACCGCCCATCCGGAGCCATTGGCGAACTTATGTATGGCGCGCAGGTGTCCGTGGACCGAGGCCGGGTCGCGACTGATACGAGCGCCGTCCCAGTGGAGCAGGACATCTCCGCCGCCGAACCACACGTCGTCGAACTTGGTCACGTGGATTGCGTTCAGATGGGCGCTGGTTCCACTGCGAATGCGACGCCACGCGCCGTCGGTCCTACGAAAGACGGCCCCGCCATCTCCGGCCACCCATATGTCGCCGGAATCGGATATGGCGACAGCGTTGAGGTGCGCCTGGCCCGGCGATTCGACGGCGTGCCACGTTCCCTCGGCCCAGCGCCACACCGTGCCG
>CAZSJP010000609.1:0-1291 GCA_964606675.1 uncultured bacterium | reverse complement strand
AGCGGCGTCCTGTAGTCGGGTCCGGCGATCTCGTCCCAACCGACGCCATCGTAGCGAAGGATCCCGCCGCCCTGCCCGAAAAGCCAGACGTGTCGCGACGCCCCCTTCACCATGGCCGTCACACGCATGCGAAGCGGCACCGACACCGACTGCCACCCTCTAGCCGAATGTCGATGCAGCACGCTCTGCTGCGCGCCGATGTCGTACGACACCACCCAGCCCGATTGAGGAGTGGCGAACGACATCGCGACGACGTCGCCGAGCACAGGCGTCGACTGGCGATTCCACGACGTTCCGTTCCATCGCAGCAACAGCCCGTCTCTGCCGCCGGCCCATCCAGCGCCCGGCGACAACATCGAGAGCGTGTTGAGGCGCTTGAAACTCGTCGGGAGTAGCGCGTCGCGCCAGCCCTCGGCCTGGGGCGTGCCAGCCATGACAAGAGCGCAGAGTACGAAGCGCCACATAGACAGCACCTTCGGTCAGTGTCCGTCCGACATAGACGGCAGGCCGACAAACCATTCGACCTGGGCGAGCCACCGTTCAAGGACCGACAGATCGAATGGCGAGTAGTCGTGTGCGGCGAACACCGTGTGCACGGCCTCCCCGATCTGCTCCGGTCTGTTCCGCACGGGCAGGCCGCAATGCCGGGCGAGCCGCGACATGCGCGAAACCATTCGGCCTACGTCTTCGCGCGCGGCGAACTCTCGTGGGGCCGGCCGCCCGGGCACTAGTGCGGCCTGGAACAGCTCGGACCCCACAATAGCGACGGCTTGCGCGAGGTTTAGCGACGGGCCCGGCCGCCGCTGGGGAATCTGCACGAACTCGTCGCATGCAGCCAGATCCCTGAGCGACAGACCGTCCGATTCCGGGCCGAACACAACCGCCACGCGCGCGGCCTCGGACAAGCCAACAAGACGCGACGCCGCACAGCGCACAGTCGCGGCAGTCTCTCCACGGCGGGCGTTGCGCCCGGACCGGCCGCTTGAGCCTACTACGCGCTCACAGTCGGCAATCGCCTCGGAGAGGTCGTCGAATACGCGGGCTTCATCGAGCACATCGAGCGATCCGTGCGCTAGCCTGCGCGCGTCGCCTTCTTCGTGGAGACGATCGCCTACGATGCGGAGGTCGCCGATTCCGAAGTTACGCACTATCCTCGCAGCCGCGCCGACATTGCCCGGAACCTCGGGCCTCACCATGACGAAGGCGATGCCGGCTAATGCGGTCGGTGGCGCGTCCACTATTCGGCCTCCATGGGACGGGCTGGCACGGGCGTACCATTGGCCCATGTCCC
>CAZSJP010000608.1:0-3405 GCA_964606675.1 uncultured bacterium | reverse complement strand
CGACCTGTCCGGCTACACCGGCATCGTCGAAAGCCAGCCACAGACAACGATACGTCGGTCTTTGCGGCCGCAACAAGGCATCGTGCGCGCTAGCGCACGATCACCTCCTTCCCATCTTCCATTGTGCTACATTGTAGCTTGCCGTGCACTTCCGCGCGCCGCACGTTGTACGCGCAAGAGCCTACTCACCAGAGGGCATACCATGTTCATCCAGAAGGACGGCAAGACCATATTCCCGCTCGGCATGTACGACATGCCGAAGTCCGATGCCGAATGGACATCGTGGAGTGATGCCGGTATCGACCTGGTGCGCTGCGGGGGTCGCGACGACCTCGACATGGCGCACGAGCACGGCATGCTCGGATGGCTGTCGGTGCCGATGATCCTAGCCGACGACGACGACGGATCGGTCCTTGCGGCGCAGATCGATTCGCTCAAGGACCATCCGGCGCTGGCTCTCTGGGAGGCCCCCGACGAAGCGATATGGAACGCGTCGTGGGGCAACCGCATCCCGACTCGGGCCTGGACAGAGTCGCAAGAGACCATCGCGGAGGGCGCAGCTAGGATGGATGCCCTGGTCAGGGGCCTCGAACGGGGCGCGGCCATCGTGCGCAAGTGCGATCCCAGCCGCAAGCTCTGGCTCAACGAAGCCGTTCTCTCGCCTCTCGACGTCGTTGCCCGATGCGCGGCCTTCATCGACGCTATCGGCTTCGACTACTACCCGTTCGGCGTATTCGACGACAACTTCGCCCAGCCGCCGCAGCTGATGGGGAAAGACATCGACCGTTTCCGGGCCGCTGCGCCCGGCAAAGAGTTCTGGATGATCGAGCAGGCCTTCTCGTACCCCGATCTCGCCGAGGGGTTTGGCTACCTCCCCGGCGGACAACCGACGCTCGACCAGTTCCGGTTCATGGCGTGGCAGGCCATTCTGCACGAGTCGAACGCGTTGCTCTGGTACGGCTCCGGCTCCGTGGAGCGCCCCGCTCCCTCGTTGGACGATCTGATGACCGTCGTTGGCGAGATCGACCGCGTCAGGCCGTTCCTCAATCACGGGCCGATCCCGATCGTCGCGGCGCGTGCGCACACCAGTTGGCGGCCCTCGATCATGGGCTGCTCGTGCGTAGCGCGCAGAATGGGCGATAAGACCATGGTGTTGATGATCAACGAGGACTCGCACGCGGTCGACATGATCGTCCACGGCCTCGACTGGATCGAACCTGGCGACCTTGTCCCCGTCAACGCGCCGTCGTCCGACCTGACCGAACTGGAAGGCGGCCTGATAACGCCCATGGCGGGCTACGAGACGCGCATATACGTGACCGAGTAGGCTCGCGCTAGATGAGCGGCGTCACTCCGCGAGATGCGGCAAACTCCCGATACGCCTCCGCCGTGGCGAGGTCGGGGCAGGTTTCGTCCATCCAGGTGGTGAAGCCCTTCAACCATGGCCGTCCGCTAACCAGCCGGACTCTCGGGCCATCCGCAGAACGATATCCGGGTCGTAAGGCGCACGATGCTGTTCGTGCCTCCACCCGCCCGCCTCGTCCTTCACGAGCATTACGTACTTCGCGTCACACGACCCGTCGTGCGGAACGCCCGTCGAGCCGACGTTGACGATCGTCTTGCCGTCGAGCGTTCTGGTGTGCGGCAGGTGCGTGTGGCCGCAAACGATGACCGGCGTTGGTATGTCGGAGTACATCGAGCGCACGTCGTCGTCCGACACCTCATCGGCGAAACGCGCGCCCAGGCTGGCCGTCGAGCCGTGAACGATCGTCACCTCGGGATGCACGCGGCGCACGACAGGCCATGAGGCGATCTCGGACAGATGCACCGAGGATAGCGCCGCCTTCGTCCACTGCCCCGAGGCGAATCGCTCTGTCGACCATCTGGCGGGCGCGTCGGGGTCGTTGCACCTGAGCATGTAGTCCTCGTGATTTCCGTACACGCCGAGACAACCGTCGTCCATGAGCCTGTCCATAACCTCGGCCGACGCCGGGCCGTTGATCATATCGCCGGCATGCGCCACGAGGCCCGGGGCGAACGTCGCTGCATGCTCCAGGGCCGCTTCGAGTGCGGGCAGGTTGCCGTGCACGTCGCTGACGACTGCTATCCGCGAGGGCGCTGGTTGCCTGGAGTGCGTCACGCCGTGTCCCATCTGTAGGTCGTACCATATGGCCGTCTAGCAGAGCAGACGCGGCCGGACCCGTTCGAACGCAGCGCGGACGTGCTCGGTTCCGCAAGATGGTAACAGTTCGAAGCATCGCACGAACAGAATGAGGGAACGCATGGCTCTCGACAGAAATCGGACATCGTCCTTTCCGCTGGGCATGTACGAGCGCCCGCGGAACGACGGCGAATGGCGCACTTGGAGCGAGGCCGGGATCAACCTTGTCGGCTGCAAGGGACGCGACGACCTCGACGAGGCGCGCAAGTGGGGCGTGTCCGGCTGGGTGACTATGCCGATGGTACTCGCCGAAGGCGACGACGAATCGGCCCTGGCGGACAAGATCGATTCGCTCAAGGATCACCCGGCGCTCGCGGTGTGGGAGGCGCCCGACGAGGCGATTCTGGCCGCGTCGCCAAGGAGCCATCCGCCGCCCGACCACGACAGGCTGGACGAGTTGGTGGCGGGGCTTGAGCGTGGCTCGCGCATTGTGCGTGAGCGCGACCCGAGCCGCAAGCTGTGGCTCAACGAGGGGGTCATCAGTCCCGTCGACACGCTGGCTCGCTGCGCGCCGTTCCTGGATGTCGTCGGGTTCGACTACTACCCGATCCCCCAGCGCGGCTGGCGCGCGATGCAGGCGATGGGCCCCGACACCAAACGCTTCGCCGACGCGGCTCCGGGCAAGGAGGTCTGGATCGTTCAGCAGGCGTTCTCGTGGGCAAACCTGCCGAACCAGGCCGACGAAATGGGAAGCGGCTACCCGACGCGCGAGGAGTATCGCTACATGGCGTGGCAGGCGATCATGCATGGCGCCACGGGGCTGCTATGGTGGGGGTCGAGCTACGAGGACCGTCCGACGCCGTTCATGGACGACCTGATGGCCGTCGTCGCCGAATTGCGCGACGTTGGCAAGTTCCTCGCAGCAGGTTCGTCGCCGCGAGTGGTAGTGCACAACGACCCGAACCTGCGCGCGCCCATACTGGGTTGCTCGTGCACCGCACGACGGATCGGTGAGAAGACCCTGTTCGTGCTGATGAACGAAGACTCGCACCCGGCGGAGGCGGTCGTTACGCCACCCGATTGGCTCGATCTGTCGGACCTGCGCCCCGTCAACGACGAGCCGACGCCGCTCGTGGCGGCAAACGGCGGCTGGCGCACGAACATCGACGGCTACGAGACGCCGGTGTATCTGGCGGGTCAAGGGTCGAGACGTTTCGAAGCTTGATTGTGGCGAGAGGTGGGGA
>CAZSJP010000607.1:0-3407 GCA_964606675.1 uncultured bacterium | reverse complement strand
TAAGCGGCGAACACTGAATCTCGAAGGCGGTCCATCCGATCGTTGCCGTCGAGAAGACGGTCTCCCCGCCGAGCGCCCGACGACAGCCGGCACCGATATCGGGCGCTTCGTCGAATGCATCGAATATCGATCTGCCCACGATCTCGCCTGGGTGCAGCCCCAGAGCGCGCAGGCTACTGCCCTCACAGAGGGTGATGCTGCCATCGGTATCGGTCGCCAGATGTATGATGGGCGCGGACGCAAGTACGGCTCGGGCTTGCTCTTCGCTGCGTCTCAGGGCGCTTCCGGCTTGCTGCCGCCCGGCGATGTGCTGCCACTCGCGCAGGCCGCGCTCCGCCAGATGCGGCATGTCCGCCAACGTCACGGCCGACTTGACAACGTAATCTAGCGCTCCGGCCCTCATCGCATCCACGGCGAGTTCCTCGTTGCCGTGGCTCGTCATTATCATGACCGGATACGCGGCGTTTTCTCGGTCGGCGGGAATCAGTTCGGTGCCCTTGCCATCGGGGAGGAGCCAATCGGCGATGACGAGATCCGGCGCAGACCCTTCGACGGCGCGCCGGGCCTCATCCAGGCTGCTGGCGATCGTCAGCTTCGTCGCACTCCCGCGCGATTCGAACGCACGACGGATCAGTTCTGCGTGCGAATCCTCACCCTCAACCAGGAGCACGTGAGTCGATTCCATGTAGGACCCTCTGATGTCGGTCGCCGTTCGCCACTGAAAGCCAGTGGGTCGCGGCCGGTCACTTCTTCCCGCACTTGGCGGCCGGCGCACTCGGAGGCAGGGCGTGTGTACCGGATCGCCCCGTCCGTGGGGATTTCCACCACTGTGTCCCCGCCTGCTCGACGCCCGGCCCCGGATGAGTGCTCCGTGTTTTGGCCTACCTGCTTTCCGTAATGTTCGTCAGGACGCCGATGACGCCGGCGATCTCGCCGGCCTCGTCGGAGAGTGGCGAGTATTGGGACTCAAACACTGTCCGCCCGATCGTGACCGTAGAGAACACGGTCCCTCCACCAAAGGCGAGCCGGCAATCCGCGGCGATGTCGGGCGTGTCCTCGAACGCGGCGGAGAGAGACTGCCCCACCAACTCGCCGGGACGAACGTCGAGCACTCTCAGGCCGCTTCCTTCGCACAGAGTGACCACCTCGTCGGCATCGACCGCGAGCAGGACGATGGGAGCTAAGTCGACGACGGTCCTGAGGCGCTCCTCCGTGTCTCGAAGAGCCGCCTCTGCCCGCCGGCGCTCGACTATATTACTCCACTCGCGCATAGCGCGCTCCGCGATGTGGGGCATGTCCGCGAAGGTCTCGCCGGATTTTGCGACATAGTCGAGCGCGCCCGCTCTCATGGCGCCCACAGCAACCTGCTCGTCCCCATGGCTCGTCATGACGATGACCGGATATGCGCCCCCGCGGAGGTCGGCGGGAATCAGGTCGGTGCCCTTGCCATCGGGAAGGAGCCAATCGGCGATGATGAGATCTGGAGCGGCCCCCTCGACGATGCGCCGGGCTTCGTCCAGGCTGCCGGCAATCGTCAGCTCTATCGAACTCCCCCGCGATTCAAACGCACGACGGATCAGTTCTGCGTGCGAGTCTTCGTCTTCAACCAGGAGCACGTGAGTCGATTCCATGTCAGACCCTCTGATGTCGGTCGCCGTTCGCCATCGTAGCCACTATCCCACGCCGGGGCACACGTTCCATCCGAGCCAATAGAACCCGAGTGTGTCCATCATCTGGGTGAACCCCTTGAAATCCAATGGCTTTACGAGGTAGCTATTCGCATGGTGATGGTACGCCTGGGCGATATCCCTCTCCGATTCCGACGTCGTGAGCACCACGACCGGTATCTGCCGCAAGTCGTCCGACTCCTTCAGCTTGCTCAGCACCCCCAGGCCGTCGACCTTCGGCAGGCGCAGATCCAGCAGTATGACGTGCGGCCTGGGCGACTTCTCCGGATCCACGAACTCACCCTGTCGGAAGAGGTAGTCCAGCGCCTGCCTGCCGTCCGCCACGTGCGAGATCACGTTGGCGACGCGATGCGATTCGAAGCTCCGAATCACAAGTTCGGCGTGGTCCGGATTGTCCTCGACCAGCAGGATCACAGATGGCTCGCCAACCATGCCGCTAATCCTTATTTGGTTCGTGCTTTGCCTGGCAAGGTAAAATGGAACGTCGCCCCTGTCCCATGGCCGTCGGACTCGACCCAGATTCGTCCGCCGTGAGCCTTCACGATCCTCTCCACGAGGGCCAGGCCCATTCCGTTGCCCTCGGTGCTCGACTCGAGTTGGTCGAACAAACCGAACACTCGTTTGTGGTACCGAGGCTCGATCCCCGCACCGTTGTCTCGGACGAAGAACACGGCCTCCGCGTCGCGCATATTGCAGCCGATTTCCACGCGAGGCGAGGTGTGATCGACCACGAACTTGGTGGCGTTGTCCACAAGATTCTGCATGACCTCGCCCAGCCGCGGGCGGTCTCCATACACGGTAGGCATATCCGTTTGAATATCGACGGCGACGTCCCGCTCGGCAACCCGACCCGCCAGAAGCTCTACCGTCTCCGACGCCAACTCGCTCATCGGCACGTCGACGGGATCGTTGTCTACGCGGCCCACACGCGAAAGCTCCAACAGCTCGTTCAGTAGGCCGTCCATCTTGGACACCGCGTTAGATATCCGCTCCATGTCGGCGCGCATCCGGTCCATGTCGCCAGCGATCACGTCCTGCTCGACCATTCCCAGGAAGCCCCTGATGGTGATGAGCGGGCTTTTCAGATCGTGCGACGCTGTGTAGGTGAAGCGCTCCAACTCCTCGTTCTTGTCCCCCAATTCCACGATGAGCGCCTCGCGTTGCTCCTCGGCATCTTTGCGGTCGGTGATGTCCTCGTGAACCGAAACGAGGACATCACCGTACTCAGAGTGATTGAACGTCGTTACATAGGCATAGCACCAGAATGTCGTGCCGTCTTTCCTGATGTTCTGGATCTCCCCGTGCCACCCTCCGGTTCGCTCGATGATCGCCATGATCTCCGCAACCCTCTCCTCCGGGTTCACACTGCTTGTCGGAGCGTTTACGATGCTCACGGGCTGCCCAACCATCTCGTTGGGGCCGTAGCCGAACATCTCTTCAAAATTGGGATTTGTGTAGACGATCTCGCCGTCCGCCACTCGAATCAGATATACACCCTCGGCCATATTCTGGAGAATCAGACTGCGAAGGCGCAATTCCTCGTTCTTGTCCTCCAACTCCACGATGAGCGCCTCGCGTTGCGCCTCGGCCCTCCTGCGGTCGGTGATGTCGCTGGTGATTGTTGCGAACTGCTTGCCCCCGAGGCTGTATGCGAGTACCTCGTAGTGCGTGTCAGTTAGCGCTGTGTAGTTCTCGTAGCGGGTCGCCTCGCCGGTGCGC
>CAZSJP010000606.1:0-3409 GCA_964606675.1 uncultured bacterium | reverse complement strand
AGATCGGCGGCGTTAGAGGCGTTCTGTAGCCTCGTGTGGATGGAGAACAGCACGTCCTGTAACTGCCGGATCTCGTCGCCCATGCTGCCGGTGGCGTCGAGGATGAACGCGACGTCGACCGGAACCCGGCCGGGGGTCGGGCGCGCTGTCTGCAGTGCCACCGTGACGATACCCGACAGGTCGGGCCTCCAGCGAGCGCCCATGTTTGCCGAGCCCCCGAGCACGACTCGTGCAGGGCGCGCGTCGCCGAATGCCGTGTGTGGGTAGACGACGGTCTCTCCGCTGGCGTAGGTTCGTCCGCTCATGAGCGTGCGGTCGCGGTCGTCCACCAGCCGGTAGCGCTGATTCATGATCGGCAGTCCGTCGCGGTCCACCACACGCAGGACGACACGATCGGTGTAGTCGGCAGGCAGGACCTGCTCCGTATCGGCGTTGTCGGCGAGGAACTTGAGCCAAAACGGGTACTCCTCGTTGTCGTCGTGCGCGCCGGCCTTGACGGCTCCGGCCCGACGTGCGCTAAGCTCCGCCATGCCCGACCCGAGCATCGCGCGTCTGAGCGACCTGCTCTCAGCCATCCGGGGGGCGGCTGCGCCGGCGGCGCCTTCGGCGAACATCTTCTCGTAGTCCTCAGGCGAGATATCGGCCGGCGGCCTCGCGTCCATCTCGCCCATCTCCGCCTCGTCCATGGCCTCGAATTCGGGGAGCCCTACCATGTCCGCGTATGCCGGTTCACCGTCGGCTGCAGCTTCGGCGTCGGCTGTGGGGCCCGGCGGTTCCACTTCCCTGATATCCTGGAGCATGAGCAACTCCTCGCGTACCGGCTCGTCCTCGGCGTCCGCTTCGGCATCGGCCTCGCGGGCCGACCCGGCCGGTGCCTCCGCTTCGGCGTCCGCCGGGGGTCCCGTTCGCGTTCTCGGAGCGCAGGAGATGTAGACGGTCGCGGCCATCGCCAGCGCGACGAGGAACAAGCCACCCGCCCATGCGGTTCGAGTTCCGATTCTCATGTCAGGTGTCCCTCCGGCAAGAAGCCAATCGCGGGGCCGATGATAGGTGTCTGCGTTCCCTCACGACTCCCACAACCGACGCGACGGTAGCCCAACGGCTCCCCCAGGCGCTTCGTACGGGTTCGCCGTCCGTCGGAGCCACGGCGGGGCTGCCGATCCATCCGAAACGCCATATCTTCTACGCCAGAGAGGCCAGAGCGTTTCCCCCACAAGAGGACGATTGCACATGCCGCATCCGGCACAGGGGTTCGTGGACGATCACGTGCGCACCGTCGAGCCGCTAGCCGCCCGACTGTGCGCCGCATGGTGGGACGCGAGCATCACCGGCAGCGACGAGCATGCCGCCGAGCGCGCTAGGCTCGAAGCCGAACTGACACGAATATACGCCGACGCCGACGAGTTCGCGCGCCTGAAGGCGTGGCATGTCGCCGCTGAAGGCGGCGACCTCGGCAACGGTACCGTTGCCGGCAATGGCCACAACGCCGACGATCCGCTGCTGGTCAGGCAGATTGGGTTGCTGTACCGGGCGTATCTCGGCAACCAGAAGGACGAGGCGACCATCGAGCGAATGGTGGCGCTCGAGACCAAGGTCGACATGACGTACAACAACCACCGCGGCGAGTTCGACGGCGAACCGACCGCCGACAACGACCTGAGGCGCGTGCTCACAGACGAGGCCGATTCCGATCGGTGCCGGAGGGCGTGGGAAGCGTCGAAGCAGGTGGCGCCCAACGTGGCCGCGGACGTGCTCGAACTGGTGCGGCTGCGAAACAAGGTCGCCACCGACGCCGGATACGCGAACCACTACACCATGCAGCTCGAATTGCAGGAGCTGGACGAAGACGACCTTTCCACGCTGCTCGGCGACCTCGAAGGGCGCACGCGCGAGCCGTTCCGGTCCGCGAAAGCGAAGCTGGACACGTTCCTGGCCGGGCGGTTCGGTACCGACGCGGAGCAGCTTCGCCCATGGCACTACGGCGACTTCTTCTTCCAGGAAGCGCCCGCCACCGACGCGGTCGATCTCGCGCCGCTATTCGCCGACAAGGACATTGTCGAGTTGGCGACGGCTACGTACGATCGGATCGGCCTGGAGACGCGCGACGTGCTCGCTCGAAGCGATCTGTACGCGAAGGACGGCAAGTCGCAGCACGCGTTCTGCATATCGATCGACCGAAAGGACGACGTGCGGACGCTGTGCAACCTCAAACCCGACGAGCGTTGGATGAGCACGCTCCTGCACGAACTCGGCCATGCCGTCTACGACGTCGGGATCGACCGCGAGTTGCCGTTCCTGCTTCGTGAACCCGCGCACACGCTGCTCACCGAGGCCGTCGCCATGATAGCCGGCCGCCTCACCAAGGACGGATACTGGCTGCGAACGGTTGCGAAAGTCGACGCGGCGGAATTGGACAAGGTGCTGCCTCACATCGAGGAGTTCACGCGCGTCAACATGCTCGTGTTCGTGCGGTGGTGCCTGGTGATGACGCACTTCGAGCGCGACCTGTATCGCGACCCATCGCAGGACCTCGATACGCTATGGTGGGACTACGTCGAGCGCTTCCAGATGCTCACGCGCCCGCCAGGCCGCGACGAGCCGGACTGGGCGGCGAAGATTCATCTGGCGTTGGCGCCGGTGTACTACCACAACTACCTGCTCGGTGAGATGGTTGCCAGCCAGATACACCGCTATATCGTCGACAACGTCGATCCGCACGGCGTCACGGGTGGCACGGCCGTGGGCGAGTACATGGAGGCGAGGCTGTTCGCTCCGGGCGCGAAGTACCGGTGGGATGAGACGGTCGAGCGCGCGACGGGCGAACGGCTCGACCCGCGCTACTTCGCCGAGCAGTTCGTGGTGGGGTGATTGGGGGTGGCACCACACTCGCTCGCATCATATTGTTAGTGCATTCTGGAAAGCAGTCATACAAGGGGGTCACCGATGCGAACAATCATTCTCAGAGGAACTGCGGCTCTGGCGCTGATGGGCTTCGTCGTTGCTTGCGGGGACATCGCGGCCGAATGGTACTTGTACAGCGGAGCAAGCAAGGCGGAACAAGGCGACTACGCTGGTGCGATAGTGGACTATGGCGAGGCTATTCGCAGCGACCCCGAGCTTGCCGAGGCCTACTATGGCAGGGGGCTAGCGAGACTGGCCTTGGACAGCTCCGCTGAAGCGATAGCGGACTACGGCGAGGCCATCCGCCTCGATCCCCAGAACGCGGACGCTTTCTACGGCCGAGGCGATGCCAAAGCCAACCTGGGCGACTTCGCAGGAGCCATCGCAGACTATGGCCAAGTTGCCCGCCTCGACCCCCAAGATTCGGACGCGTACTACAGCCGCGGGGTGGCCAAGGAGTCCTTGGGCGATCTTGCGGGCGCGATCGCAGATTGCGACACGGCCATCC
>CAZSJP010000605.1:0-3415 GCA_964606675.1 uncultured bacterium | reverse complement strand
GGCCTGTGCCCACATGCCGCGCGCGTTCGGCGGGGTGCGGCATGCGTGCAGATACCGTGCGAGACGACATCTCAGGCCTTGATCGCACCCGTTGCGATGCCCTCGACGAAGTAGCGCATCGTGAACACGAACAGCAGTACCAGAGGGATTGACGCGATGGTGTATCCGGCCATCAGAGAACCCCACGACGTCGCGTGCTGGTGCGTCAGATACGCAAGCCCTCGCGAGACGGTCATGAAGTCCGCCGCGGCAACCAGCGGCCAGATGTAGTCGTTCCAGACGAACACGACCGTCATGATCGACAGCGTGCCGATGATCGACTTCGACAGCGGCAGCGCGATGTGCCAGTATTGCCGAGCATCCCCGGCGCCGTCGATTTGCGCCGCCTCGAACAACTCCTTGGGCACGCCGGTGAAGAACGTTCGCAGGATGTAGACCTCGAGAACCTGCCGCCCCGCGATGTAGAACAACACCAGTGCCCACACCCCGCCGACGATGCCGAGGTCGCGCGCCAACACGAACTGCGGGATCAGGTTCAGAACGCCGGGTATCATCAGCAGCGCGATAAGCGAGTAGAACAGGGGCGTCTTGCCGGGGAAGTCGTACCGCGCGAACACATACGCGGTGATGGAGCTGATCGTGAGGCTGCCAACGGTAACAAGCGCCGCGACCGCGATCGTATTCAGGATGTACGGCCCCACGGCCTCCCATCCGGCCACGTAGTTCGATAGCGCAAATGGCGGATATGGGTACATAATGTTCTGGAGGAACTGCTTCAGATCCTTGAAGCTGATGCTCACCATCACCCAGAACGGGACCAGCACCAGCACTGCCGCCGTAACGAGCGACGCGCCCTTGGCGAGCTCGGCCCTTGCTGAATACAGCGCCATCGACTACACCCTCTGCGTTTCAGACACGTCGTGAGATTCCGCCCAGCCAACCCGGCGAAATCTCGATCAGTCTTCGTCATGCGTCTTGAAGTATTTCATGTTGATGATGGTAAGCCCCAGGATCACCAGGAACATCAGCACGCCGATCGCCGAAGCATACCCCATCTGAGCGTAGCTGAACGCACGGTTGTACATTATCAGGCCGGGCACGGTTGTCGAGTTGTACGGCCCGCCGCCGGTCATTATAAGCACACGCGCGTAGTCTTGCACGCCGCCTATTATGCGCAGTATGAACATCAGCTTGATCTGACCGGTGATCATGGGCAATTCTACTCGCCATAGCCTTTGGAGCGCGCTGGCCCCGTCGATCCGCGACGCGTCGCTGAGATCGGTCGGGATGCGCTCGAGGCCGGCGAGGTATATCAGCATCGCGATCGGGTTTATGTATGGGAAACCCATCAGCATGAGGCTGGAGAGAGCCATATCGGTGTCGGCAAGCCACATGGGGCCGGCGATCGGGTCTGCGATGACCCCCAGGTACGCCAAGGCGCGGTTCAGCAGGCCGAGGTGAGGGTTGTATATGAACATCCACAGCAGCATGCCGACAACGCCGGGCACCACCATCGGGATCACGAACACCACCCGGAGCGCGTACTGGAATCGCTTGTTCCGCAGGTGAAAGAGCACCAGCGCAAGGAGTATCGACGGCACCATCAGCGCCACGTTCGCGCCGACGAGCAGCAACATGTGCCACGCCGAGATGAGCAACTCCCGGTCGTGCATGAATATCCTGACGAAATTGTCCAGGCCCGTGAACTCCTCGATGTTCGTGCCGTTCCAGCGGAAGAAGGCGTGGTAGAGGGCGCTTATCGATGGGTAGTACGAGAAGAGGGCGATAAACACGAAAGTAGGCAGCACGAATAGGTAGTATCGGCCGCCGTACCACCATGCTACCAACTTCGGCGTGCCCGCGGTTCTTGTGCTACCCTCTGCCACTGTCACTCCCCGCCGGCGGTCTAGGCGCCGGCCTCACGACATCCGCCGACTCTCGCAAGCCACCGGCGGATTTCGGTCTTCTCGTGTGGCGTGAACACGCCCGCGTGCCACAGCACCAATGGGAACGCAGCCGCGACGAGCGCTTTGGCCGAAACGGTGAACCAGATCGGCCCACCCAAGAGCAGCGCCACGTGCAGAGCGCCGGCCAACGCCATAACCAGCATAATGCGAGGCAGGTCGTACGGCAATGGATACACTCGCTGCGCCCAACGGTATGACACCAGGAATCGCCCGCCGGACCCCACCAGCGCCGCCACCGACGCTCCGAAAATCCCCAGCGACGGGATGAGCGCGAAATCTAGCCCGAAAGTGATCAAGAGCGCGACGACCGCGGCCCACATCGTGTACACGGCCTTGTCCGCGAAGTAGAAACCGATCTCCATGCAGAACGAAAGCGTCCGAAGGACATACGAAAACACCAACAGCGGCACGACGACCCACGCCGGGTGGTACGCTTGGTTGTGGGCAAGGAAGCGCACGATTTCCGGCGAGAGCAGGCTGAGCGTGAGGCCGACCCACGTCATGCCGATGGCCAGATAGGTCAGCATCTTCCCGACGAATGTGCCGCCATCGACCGTCACGTCGCGTTTGAGGCCCAATGGGAAATACGCGGAGACGAACGCCAGCCCCAGCATGTTGACCGTCGACGCCAACTGGTGCCCAAGGGCGAAGACCCCGACCGCCGCGAGGCCGATCAGATGCCGCATTATGTACCGATCGCCCATGTTCCAGAACAGCCCGGCCAGCACGCTCGCCATGTACCAGGTCCCGAACGGGAGCAACTGCCGCACTAGCGGCATGTCGATGCGTGGCGGACAGCGGCGAACCAGCATCGGCAGCAGTATCAGCAGCGCAGCCGTGTATCCCGCGAGGTTTCCCACAAGAACGCCTGTCACGCCCATGCCGCGCCACGCCACCAGGTACGCCGCGAACACGGCGGTCACCACCGCACGGGCCGACGTCGCGAAGACAAACAACATCGGACGCTCTTCCATGCGCAAGACAGCCATCGGCGTGGCCAGCAGCATGTCGAGCAACCCCGTCACGACTGCCAGCACGACGTAGTCGCCCCACTGGCTCGACCCGAGTGCCACTAACGACCAGAAGCCGGGCGCCGCAAGCACCGTCGCCATACACGCTGCCGCCAGGACGATCTGCGACCAAAGCACCGTCGAGAACAGGCGATTCTTTCCCTCGTCGCCATCCATGCCGGTCCAGAGCCGGAGGGCTCCGTTCATCAAGCTCAGGCCGACCACGACCGTCGTCAACTGCGTCACCAGGGCCAAGATGGCGACTGCGCCGTAGTCTTGTTCGGGGAGGTGCTTCGTGTAGACGCGGATCAGGGCGAAGCTGACGGCCCTGGCTGCGAAAGTGCCGCCGACGTAAACCGCGCTCTGCGTGCCGAACCGCAACAGAGACTCGCGCAGAGACGGGCCGTTCGGCGGTGTCGGAGGTGCGGGGGTCGTTTC
>CAZSJP010000604.1:0-3419 GCA_964606675.1 uncultured bacterium | reverse complement strand
GTACACGTAGCGATGGGCTCTGTGGCATGGGATGCCGTGCTGTGGATCTCGCTTGGCGCGATTCCCGGCGCGATACTGGGGGGCAAGTTGGCCGCACAAGCTCCGATACGGTTGCTTCAGATGCTTGTCGCCGCTGCGCTTGTGCTTGTCGGAGTGAGATTGCTCACGGGGTGAATGGTCGCTATCAGGCGACCGGGGCAGGTGAATCTACCCGACGCACAGACATCTCCGGGGCGATTGCGCCGCCACGAACGACGCGGGCGAATATGCCTTCACGGGGCATGACGCAGTCGCCGGCCTGCTCGAAGATCGCGCACCTGCTGTGGCACTCCTTGCCGATTTGCGTCACCTCAAGTTCCGCATCGCCGACGATGATTCGGTCCCCGATTCGGCTGCCCGGTAGGTCGATGCCGGATGTTGTGACGTTCTCCGCGAAGTCGCCGGGGCCGACGTCGAGTCCTTTCGCGCGGATCTTGTCGATGCTCTCTATCGCCAGCAGGCTCACCTGCCGATGCCATTTTCCGGCGTGGGCGTCGCCCTCTATGCCCCAGTCCTTCACGAGCAGCCCGTGGGGAACGTTGGTCTTGCGAGTGCCCTTCTCCGGGCTGAGCGATATGGCGACGACCGCTCCCCCGATGTCTTCCGTCATGAGTCCATCACCTCCACCGAAGCGGCACGACCCGCACCGTGTCGCCGTCGCGAGCGCCATCGGACGACTCAGGGAACTCGACGAGGCAGTTGGCCGCCGCGAGCCCGCCGAGCATGTGTGAGTCCTGCCCCGTGACGGCGCGGACCTCGTGGCCGTCGGCTCCGAGCGACAGATCGCCGCGCACCCATTCGAGCCGCCCGGCCTTCTTGCGGAGCGGGCCCCGGAGGATCGCCGCGTGCACGTCGGGGGCTACGTCGGTATGGCCCGACATCGCCAGAATCGCCGGACGCACGAACTGGTGGAACGAGACCAGCGCGGAGACGGGATTCCCCGGCAGGCCGAAGAACGCCTTGTTCCGTCCGTGCTTGCCGAACAGCACCGGCTTTCCCGGCTTGACGTTCACCCGCCAGAACGCCTCACGGACGCCCGCGCCGCGGGACGCTTCTCGCACGTAGTCGTGATCTCCGACCGACGCGCCGCCGACAGTCAGCACAAGGTCGCTCGACGCCAGCGCGTCGGCGATCGCGGCTTCGAGCGCCGCTTCGTCGTCGGCCGTGCGAACCATCGTCACGCGCGAGACGCCCGCGCCATCGATTGCCGCATTCATCGAGTAGCTGTTGGAGTTGAATATCCGCCCGGGAGCCAACCGCCCACCAAGCTCGACGAGTTCGTCGCCGGTGATTATGCACGTCACGGACGGGCGGCGGTAGACGGCCGGCCTCGTCCGGTTCAGCGACGCGAGAAGCCCCAGCGCGCCGGGTGTCACCAGGACTCCGGCGGGGAGCGCCGGATCGCCCTTCCGAAACTCCTCGCCTCGCCGTCGCACGTTCTCGCCGCTGGCGACGGGCCGCACGATGGAGACGGTCTCGCCCTGTTCTCGTGCGTACTCGCGCATGAGGACGGCGTCGGCTCCGTCCGGAAGCATCGAGCCGGTGAACAGCCTGATGGCAGTTCCCGGCTCGACTCGTCGACGCGTCGGTCTGCCTATGCGTTGCTCGGCGATGACGCGGAGTTCGGCCGGCTTCGATTCCGAGCAACCGGCCAGGTCGTCCGCGACGACCGCGAACCCGTCCATAGCCGATTGGTCGAATCGCGGCATGTCCCACGGTGCGGCGGTTCCGCGCGCAAGCACTCGCCCGACGGCATCGGGAAGCGCCACGCGCTCGACCCCGAGACGACGGACGTTAGCCAGGATCGTGTCCAGCGCTTCCTGGTATGACGTCATCGCCCGCCGCCCTTCTTGCGCGAACGTTCGTCGTGGCCGCCGCCGCGGATCATCTTGAACGAGTGGAGCACGGCGGGCAGCAGCGCGTCGAGGGATTCTCTCACGCCGTTGCGCGACCCGGGGAGGTTTATGATGAGCGTGTGCCCTCGGAGCCCTGCCCTTCCCCGCGAGAGCATCGAGTACGGCGTGCGTTCCTGACCATGCGCGCGTACCGCCTCGGGGATGCCCGGTATCTCGCGTTCGATTACCTGCTCCATGGCCTCGGGAGTAGTGTCGCGCGGGCCGAATCCGGTGCCGCCCGTGGTGACGACCATGTCGAGACCGTCCTCGTCGGCGTAGGCTATGAGCTGCGCGCTCGCGGCCTCGGGGTCGTCCGGCAGGACTCGATAGTTGGCGATCTCCACGTCGTGCTCCTCCAGCCGCTCGACGATCATGCGGCCCGACGCGTCGCTCTTCTTACCAGCCGCGACGGAGTCCGAGAGCACGAGCACGGCCGCGCGGAGTGGCTCGGCGTACCTGGTTCCGAAGTCACCCTTCCCGCCGTCCTTGCTCAGCACCCGGACGTCGCCTATCTGCATCGTGTCGTCGATCATTTTGAGCATGTCGTAGAGCGTCAGTGCCGCAACGGATGCCGCTGTGATCGCCTCGATCTCGACGCCGGTGCGGTAGATCGCCGACACGTTCACGCGCGCGACGATCGTCCCTTCGCCGAGGTCGAACTCTACCTCCGTGCCCGTGAGAGGTACGTTGTGGCAGTAGGGGATGATCTGCGACGTATTCTTGGCAGCCTGAATCGCTGCGACGCGAGCGACGAGCATCGGATCGCCCTTCGGAACGTTCCCTTCGCGCATGCGAAGCAACGTCTCCGGCGCCAGCGTGAGTGTAGCTTCGGCCGATGCAGTCCGAAGCGTTCTGGTCTTGTGCGAGATGTCGAGCACGCTATGCCTTTCGTTCTGATGCCGTTGCGAGCCGCTGGAGGTCCTCGGCGCGGTTTACGTTGACGAAGCTCTGGCCCGCCGGATCGACCTTCCGGCATTCGGCTTCGGAGACGACAATGTGCGGCAGGGACTCGAGCGCGCGCCGCGGCGATCGCTCGCCCGATCTGAGCAACTGGCCGAGTACGCCCAGACACGCCGTGCTGTACAACGCCACGAGGGGCTGGATGTGTCCGTCCCAGCTCGCCACCACGGCGTCGGCGTCATCGATCCGCGAACGGTACAGCAGACGTAGCAGCTCGGGCTGAAGCCGAGGCGCGTCGCACGGCACGACGAACGCCCACCGCCTGGTGACGGACGAAAGCCCTGCGTATATCCCACGCAGCGGCCCTTCGGGCATCTTGGCGTCGTCCGCCACAAGTCGTATCGGTGGCCAACCGCAGGTGTTCTGGTCGGCACGCACAACGGCGACGACCTCAACGCACAACTCGCCGAGGACACGCGCAGCGTGTTCGATGAGCGGCGCGCCGTCGAGCGTCGCTGCCGCCTTGTCGGTTCCGAAGCGGGACGAGTGCCCTCCCGCGAGTATGATTCCGGCGGTGTCCATGGC
>CAZSJP010000603.1:0-3432 GCA_964606675.1 uncultured bacterium | reverse complement strand
GAGCAACGTCGTCACCGCGCCCTACACAGTGCCCGTCAACGCGTTTCCGTTCCGCGACGACATGGTCGACACGACCACCGCGTGGGCATGGGGCACGCCTTGGGGGCCGGATACGTCGAGCTTCCACAGCGCCCCGTCGAGCTGGAGCGATAGCCCCGGCGCCAGTTACTCGAACAACACCAATTCGGCGCTCGCGACGGTGGTGAATCTCTCCGGATCGATGGACCCGGCGCTGACGTTCTGGCACCGGTACGACTTCGAGACCAACAACGACAAGGGCTACGTGGAGGTCTCGTCGGACGCAGGGGTAACGTGGGTGGCGATCATGACGGTCACCGGCAGCGACGTCGAGTGGCAGTCGGAGCGACTCAGTCTGATCTCGTGGGTGGGACAGACGATCGGTCTGCGCTTCCGGCTCTCGTCGAATGGCAGCGTATCGCAGGACGGTTGGTACATAGACGACGTCGACATCAACGACGGCACGCGCGTCGTAGCGTTTCCGTTCTCGGACGACGTCGAAGGAGCAACCAGCGATTTCTTCGCCGACTCGCCCTGGGGTTACGAGTCCGACAACAGCCACTCGGGAATGATGCACTGGAGCGACAGCCCGGCGGGAAGCTACGCGCCCAGCACCAATTCGTCGCTGAACCTGACGATCGATTTGAGCGCCGCGACGGCGCCCGTGCTGCGCTTCTGGCAGAGATACTCGTTCGAGCCGAACGTCGACTGGGGCTTCGTCGAGGTGTCGGGCAACAACGGCGCGAGTTGGTCGATGGAGTATTTCGTCACGGGCAGCGACGCCATGTGGGGCCGGGACGAGATCGATCTTTCGCCGTACCGAGGCAACACGCAGGTGCGAGTGCGCTTCCGGCTACAATCGAACGGCGCATCCGAGAGCGATGGGTGGCACTTGGACGATATCGTGTTCGAGGACGTCACCAACCCGATCGCATACCCGTTCTTCGAGAGCTTCGACGACACGGCTTCGGCATCGAACTGGCTGACGTCGAGTTGGGAGTTGGTCACCGACGGCCGCACGGCGCCCTATCAGATGCACGACAGCCGGATGGGCAACTACCCGGGGTACTCCTTCGCTAGCCTGACGCTGGCGGGGACGCTGGACTTCTCCGGCGCGACCAATCCGGTGATGACGTTCTGGCATCATTACGACATATTGACCGCGCACTATTCGTACACCAACGAGGACGACTACGGGCGAGTCTATGTTTCGCCCGACAATGGGCAGGTGTGGTACCAGCAGACGTACTACTACGGATCGCAGCCGGGATGGACGAAGGCGACCATCGATCTATCCGAGTTTGTCGGCGCTTCGGCAGTCAGAGTGCGCTTCATCATGGACGACGAACTCGACAGAGACGCCAGAAACGAGACCAACCAAGTAGCGAATGGATGGTGGATCGACGATATCCGCATCGAGGAGCTTCCCGAGCCGGTGTCCGTCGCGCCGATAGGGAGCAGTTCGCAGCATCATGCGGTGCTATCGTGGACGCTCAACTCTGATACCGACTTCGACAGATACGAAATCTACCGGGCGACGAGCACGGCGGTGACGCGCAGCAGCCAGCTCGTTCAGAGCGTTACCGATCAGTCCACGATCGTATGGACCGACTCGTTCGCGGTGGTTCAGCCCACGCATTACAGCTACCGGATGTACGTGGTAGACACACTGTCGAACGCAAGCCTCGGCAGTAACGTCGTCACGGCGGGCTACGCCGTTCCGACGGTCGTGGCTCCGTTCGCCGACAGCATGAACGCAGACACGCCCGACTGGAGTTGGGGCGCCCCATGGGGCCCCGACGCAACGAGCTTCCACAGCGCGCCTTCAAGCTGGAAGAGCAGCCCGGGAAGCGCTTACCCGCCCAACTCGAACACTTCGCTGGTGACGTACGTGAGCCTTGCCGGCGCGACGTCGCCGGTGCTGACGTTCTGGCACCGCTATGCCTTCGAGGCCAAAGCCGACTACGGGCGCGTCGAGGTATCCATCGACGGCGGTCAGAGTTGGGCCGCGCTGATGTCGGTAACGGGGATCGACCCGACGTGGTCGAGCGAGCGCGTCGACCTCGGCGCGTATCTCGGAGAGACCATCGGTCTTCGGTTCCGGCTGACGAGCAACGCAACGACGCAACTCGACGGATGGTACATCGACGACGTGGCGATTGACGATGGTCCTCGTAACGTCACGTTCCCGTGGACGGACGACGTCGAGCAAGGCGGCGGAAGCTGGTTCGCGTCGTCGCCCTGGGGCATGTCCGATGCCGAATCCCACTCGGGCGATTGGCACTGGACCGATAGCCCGGCGGGCAGCTATGCTCCGAGCGAAAACACCGCGCTGACGCTCACAGTCGATCTCAGCAACGCGACGGCCCCGGTGCTTCGCTTCTGGGAGCGGTATTCGTTCGAACCCAACGCCGACTGGGGCTACGTAGAGGTCTCGGGCAACATGGGCGCAAGCTGGACGATGGAGTATTTCCTCACGGGGTCGTCATCGAGTTGGCGTCAGGACGAGATCGATCTTTCGCCCTACCGCGGCAATCCGCAGGCGATGATCCGCTTCCGCCTGACGTCGAACGGCGGCAACGAAAGCGATGGCTGGCATCTGGACGACTTCGAGATCGTGGACGTTGCGAACCAGATGCCCTATCCGTTCAAGGACGATTTCGACGACAGCACGTCGAAGGACAACTGGCTCACGTCGAGTTGGGAGTTCGTGACGAACGGACGGTCGGCGCCGTACCAGATGCACGACAGCCCCCTCGGCAACTACCCCGCGTCGGCGTTCACGAGCCTGACGCTGGCCGGCACGATCGACCTAACCGACGCCATCAGCCCTGTGTTGACGTTCTGGCACCACAGAGACATACTCACCGCCCACTATTCGTACACCAACGAAGACGACTATGCTCGCGTCTACGTTTCGCCGGACAATGGGCAGGTATGGTACCAGCAGACGTACTACACCGGCGCGTCGGCCAGTTGGACCAAAGCGACCATCGATCTGTCATCATTCGTGGGTGCGTCGGCGGTGCGGGTCCGGTTCGTCATGGACGACGAACTCGACCGTGACGCCAGAAACGCGACGAACCAGTTCGCGAATGGGTGGTGGATCGACAACGTCAGACTCGGCGAGAACCTGACGGTGGCATCGCTGCCGGACCTCGTGCAGTTCGAAGGACCTGCGGATATCGAAGTCGCGCCCGCGATGGCCAGCCCGCGCCTCGTCGGCCGCGTACAGGAGACGGGCATCACGACCGAGCCGGGGCAAGGCCCGGACGTTCTGGGCGAGTTCGGAGTCGGCGAGCTCGGCACCATGCCGACCGACTCGACGTGGACGTGGATACCCGGCGCGTACTTCGAGGACATCGACGGCGCCGACAGGTTCATCGGGTCGGTGTGGGTCGATTCGGTAGGGTT
>CAZSJP010000602.1:0-3448 GCA_964606675.1 uncultured bacterium | reverse complement strand
GCTTCACGATCGCTGAGGACCCGGTCTGACGGTGGACGTCGGCAAGCAGGCTCGCCTGCTCCAGCTCGCCGGCTTTCCACGTCCCCTTTCGGTCGACCGAGTTGACCAATGCCACGCCGCCGAAAGACAGCGCGTAGAGGAACGAGTCTTCGGGCGTCATGCTGCCGCCGCCGGTCATGTTCCAGGGCGTGACGATGCATTCGTGGTACGTCTGGTTGAACAGCGGCACCGGCAGGCCGACCGGCTGTCCTTCGAACAAGCCTTCGCCTTGCGCGATCGGCGCCCAATAGCAGAAGTCGATATACGGGATCGACCAATCGGTGGGTTCCTCCGAGCTGAGCACGATGCCTTTCGAACGGACGTACTCGAACATCGCAGCCCTGGCCATGACGGCCTGCTCACGCGTCATCCGATGGTCCGGGTGGTAGCATTCCAGCGGTTCCATGATGCTGTATACGTCGATGTACGTCGCCGTGAGTGGCACTCCCTGCCGCAATATCTCTTCGAAGTTGCGCCTCAGGTAGCCGAGCGCGATCTTGTCGCAGAGAAACGCTTGCGCGCCACCGTTCCACCACGCTTTCTTCGATATCGTGCCCTCGGCGTCGCTCTGAACTGCCAGATCGTCGGAATAGGTAGCCGCGTCTTGGTAGTAGTCGATGTAGTTGTCGTGCGTCGCGAACAGCCACCCGTACTCGTCGCACTTGTCGGCAACCGCTCTGAATCCATCCCACCCGCCTGCCTCTTCGCACGGCGGCAGGATATCCGGATGCAGGTTGTCGTATCCGCGGGCGCCCCAGCCGTCGAGGTGCACGACGACGCGATCCTGCTCGTACGCATCGGCGAACCGCTCCAAGCCGGCCACCGTGTCGGCGAACGGCGTCAGCCGGTGGTTCCGCTCCGGGTGCTCGGCGTTATAGTAGTGACTGTCGGGCTGGACGTGCGAGAGCGTCGACGCGGCGGCGATAGTGACGCCTTCCAGTTCGGCGACTCTGGGAACGTCGATCGCCTTCTCCTCAAGCGTTCTGAAGTTGCCGGTGGCCTGTACGTAGTTGCGGTATCGTTCCACGAGATCGTTGTGATCCGCATCCCCGAACACAGCATATCGCACCTGCCGCGCATAGCCGAGGCTGCCCATCGACGTGTGCCACTTGGGGCCGAGTCGCGTCGGGCCGCCGGCCGGGTGCTTAAGGTCCATGCCGCCGTCGTACGGCGTCTCGATAATGCCCATGTAGGCGTCGCCGGGGCGCAAGGCACCCCACCATGGCATGAATATGGCCGTGGTGTAGTTGAGGCCGATCCACCACCAGTCGATCTCTTCGGGCCAGTCCGGCGGCAGAAGACATCCCTGCCGGCTCGGAAGCGCGTGGTAGACGCCCGGCCCGGATGCATCGATCTCGAACGGTCGCGGATACAGCACCGTGCCGAGGCTATGGCCCGGGTCGTTGAGCGGCACGACGCGGATCACCATTTCATCGTCGATGGTGTCGATGGCGATGATGATCGCGAGCGACACGTCCAACGAGGTCTGCCCCGCATCGAAGCCTCGGAGGACGATCCTGACGCCATGGAGTTGGGCCGCCCGGTACTCAGCCGCCTCGACGTGCCCCGCACTCGCCAGCGATACGGCATGGTCGGCTCCGGCAACCTGCAGCGAGAGATCGTTGTCGTCGGCAGCCGACATGTTCCACGCCCGGCCTCCGCGACGTTCCACAGAGCAGCCGAGGGTCTTCTCGTTCACGTGGACGGTCAGGCGATCCGACTGGATAGTCCACTGACCGTTCTTGTGCGCTACGCGGGACATTTGCTGTTCCTCCGTGAGGCGATTGGTCGTTCGAGCGGCAAGCCGCTTTCTGAGATAATCCATTATGAAGCTACAATCTCGCGCGACTTGGCGAAAGCCGACCGAGACGATGCGCGCGCCGTTGACCCCGCATGCGACGAGGAGGATATTTCCGTTGCACTATCCGATTTCCCGACGATCCGGTCCACAGGAGACATACCGATGACCTCGCGCGAACGAATGAAGGCGATCCTCAGCAGAGAACCTTACGACCACTACGGCATATTCGAGCATTTCTGGGGCGAGACGCTCAACCAAGCCTGGCCCTCACAGGGGTTCCCCGAAGGCACCGACCCGGCCGAGATGTTCAACTACGACCTCCGGGGCATCGGCGGCGGGCCCGACGCGACGCCGTTCCGCGACGCTGGCGAGGAACTCGAAGAGACCGACGAGTGGAAGATCACGCGCTCCGGCTGGGGCGCCGCGCTCAAGTACTGGAAGAACCATTCCGGCACGCCCGAGCACATGGATTTCCTCATCAAGGATCCGGAGACCTGGAAGCCGTATCGCGAACAGATCGTCGACGTCACCGACCCGACTCGCATGGACATCGAGGGAATCCGCAAGAACCATGAAGAGGGCATGGCGGGAGACAAGTTCTGCGTATACAGCCACTTGTTCGTAGTCGAGACGTTGCGCCACGCGCTCGGCGACGTGACGATGCTCGAAAGCCTGGTGCTTGAGCCGGAGTGGATACACGACATCTGCCGTGTGATCACCGACTTCTTCATCCGCCACTACGAGCTTCTGTTCAGCGAGGTCGGCAAGCCCGACGGGATGTTCATCTACGAGGACCTCGGCTTCGCAAACGGCCTGTTCGCCTCGCCCAAGACCATGAGCGAACTGATATTCCCTTACTATACGGAGCTTGTCGATTTCTTCCACCAGAACGGCCTGCCCGTGATACTGCACGCATGCGGCGGCGTCACCGAAGCCGTGCCGATGGTCGTCGAGACCGGCTTCAACTGCTTGCAGCCGCTCGAAGCGAAAGCGGCGGTCGACGTGGTCGAACTGGCCGAGGCGTTCGGCGACAAGATCTCATTCATGGGCAACATGGACGTGACGGTCCTCAATACGAACGACAAGGCGAAGGTCAAGGACGAGGTGATGGGGAAGCTGAACGCGTTGTACAGGCTCGACGCCGACTACGTGTTCCATTCGGATCACTCGGTGCCGCCGGATATCGAGTTCGGGACGTACAAGTATGCGGTCGATCTCTATCGCGACTTCTGCGAGACACACCGGCGGGATTGACAATATTGTGTATATTCCTGATAGAATGGAGACTGACAGAGCCTTAGTAGAACCCCCCCCCAAGAGGACACTTGACATGCCCGAGAGCAAAACCCACTTGCAGGTGTTTGTCGCATCACCAAGCGATGTTACGGCCGAGCGCGAATGCCTCGAAGACACTGTCAGGCGATTGAACGGCATCCTGGGCGAGTCCATCGGCGTCATGCTTGATCTGGTGAAGTGGGAGACGCACGCGTCGCCAAGCCTGGAGAGCGATGCTCAAGCGGTCTTGAACGAACAGCTTCTGCGGAGCTTTGACATATTTATTGGGCTCGTCTGGACACGTTTGGGGTCGGAGACTCCCAGAGCCCAGTC
>CAZSJP010000601.1:0-3450 GCA_964606675.1 uncultured bacterium | reverse complement strand
CGTCAATCGGTGCGGAACGCCGCTTCTGGAGGTGATCAGCCTACCCCAGCCCGGGCAGGACAACACCACTAACGATCCCGACCTGTACATGAGCTCCCCCGACGAAGCGATCGCGTACTGGACCAAGATGCGGCAGATAGCCCGATATCTGGGAATCTCGGAGTGCAACATGGAGGAAGGGAACATGCGGTGCGACGCGAACGTCTCCATATGGGACGAAGAGCGGAACACCTTTGGCACGAAGACCGAGATCAAAAACATCAACTCGTTCCGATTCGCTCACAGGGCGCTCTCGCAAGAGATATCGAGGCACCTCGACGTGTTGGCGGACGGACGGAAAGTTGCCCAGGAAACGATGCTATACGATGCGGCAACCGACACGGTATCTCCCATGCGAAGCAAGGAAGAGGCGCACGACTACCGCTACTTCCCCGAGCCTGACCTGGTGCCAGTCCACGTGACGGCCGCTATGCGCGAAGAGGTAACCGCCGAGATTCCAGAATTGCCGGACGTTAGGGAGAAGCGATTCGCCGAAGAGCATGGCCTCGGGGCCGACGCCGCGGCGCAGTTGACTGCCGAGCGACCCGTAGCCGACTATTTCGAAGGCGTCGTGGCCGCCGGGGCCGACGCCCGGACCGCAGCGAACTGGGTGATGGGCGACGTGCAACACGCGCTGAACGAGCGCAAGCTGAAGATGGATGCGTTTCCCGTGTCGCCGGCGGGCCTTGGTGAGTTACTCGGGGCAATCGGGAGCGGCACCGTCAACAACAGCGTCGGCAAGGAAGTCTTTGCGGCGATGATGGAAACCGGAGAATCCGCCCGGAAGATCATCTCGGACCGCGGGCTCGAGCAGATATCGGACGAAGGATCGCTCTCGGCTACGGTCGAGGAGATACTCGCAGGACTGCCGGATGAGGTCGAGCGCTACAAAGCCGGCGAGAAGAAGCTGATGGGCTTCTTCGTCGGGCAGGTCATGCGCGCGACGAAGGGACAGGCCAACCCCAAGATGCTGAACGAAATCGTCAGGGATATGCTGGGATGAGCCGGATCGGACGACTCACCGGACGTGCCGCAGGGCGGCTTGCCACGAGCATGTTGGCGATCGCCGCCGCGGTCATGCTCTGGACCGACGACTCCCATGCGTTCGGCTCGGGCGACGACAGAGGATCGGCCGGCTTCCGCGGCCTCTTGATGGCCCCGGATGCACGCTCTGCCGCACTGGGTGGCGCATCGGTAGCGCTACCGGGCAGCACCGGACAGCTCACGTCGAATCCGGCGGCGATGGCGGGCGTTCGCAGCCGGGCGGTGAGCCTTTCAGCCACGTCGTACGTGCTGGACATCATGCCCGTTGGTGGTGTGTTGGCGTTCCGGACGTCGAGCGGCGTCTGGTCGGTGTCGGTGCACGATATCTCATACGGCGATTTCGATCGCGTCGACCAGTTTGCGGCCAGCGGCGGCACGTTCGACGCCGGAGACATTGCCGCCCGCGTGGGCTGGGCCCGCCGCGTGAGCTACGGGATAGCCATCGGCGCCAACGTAGGGTGGATCCGATCCACCATCGCCGACAACTCGGCATCGGCTGCAGTGTTCGGCATTGGCGCACAGTGGCAGCCGGGCGACGGCAACTCGGTTGTCGGCGTGTCGGCAACGAACGTGGGCACGGCGCTTTCAAGCTTCGTCGGTGGCGATCAGGGCATGAAGGACGAGGTACCCACGGCATTGCACGTCGGCGCCATGCACCGACCTCAGCACTTCCCGTTGCCGCTGACGCTGTTCACCGAGGTCAAGCTCCCTCGGGACGACGACGCCAGCCTCTCGACGGGTGCCGAATTGCGCCCGTTCGGTCCGCTTGTCGTGCGCGTCGGCTATGTTTCGCTCATCAGGTATGTGTCGACATCGGTCGAAGGCGAGTCGGGCGGAATCGCCCTGGATGACCGGCGGACATCCGGCTTCGGCGGCCTCGGCCTGCGCGCCGGCGTGGGAGCCGTGTGGAACAGCTATGGGGCGGACTACGCCTACGGGCCAGCCGGACCGTTTGGCGGCGTGCACCACGTGTCTCTCAGAGTGCTCTGGTAGGCGGCGATTCGGACAGGCCGAGCAGGGCGCAACGGATGGACGGAACCTCTCACGGGCCACCGCGGTCTTGGATATTACGGGGACAGGGCTGGCGGGGCAGGCATCGCGTTGACCCTCCATGGCGGGTGGCGTACCTTTTACGTTCCTACGCGACGACTTGTCGCCGCTTCGTGCGGCGTCGTCCGCAGCTGAACGGAAGCTGCGAGACCGACAGCGAGAGTGGCGGAACTGGTAGACGCGCCAGACTTAGGATCTGGTGTCTTATCCGACGTGAGGGTTCGAGTCCCTCCTCTCGCATCATCCCATTTCTTGACATCCGGAGGGCCCGGAGACAGAGCACACGTTGCGACCGCACGGCGCGGTCAGCTTGCCGATCAACCCGTACGCCCGTCGAGCGCCACAGGCGCTCGCGCAGAGGATGCTGATGAACTTCGAGGTCACCGAAACCGGCCCCTGCCGACGCCATGTGTCCGTGGAAGTGGAGCCCGAACTTGTCGAAGAGAAGACCAAGGAGAAGGTTCGGGAGATAAAGCGAACCAGGACATTGCCGGGCTTCCGCCCGGGGCGGGCAACTGAAACGATCATCCGGCGTCGATTCGGGAAAGAGATCCGCGCGGACGTGCTGCAGGAGCTGATCCCGGAGGCGTGGAGCAAGGCGATGGACGAGCACGACCTCGAACCAGTGAGCCAGCCGGACATCACCGAGGTCAAGGCCGATCCAGGAGAGCCCGTGACGATCGTCGGCGACGTCGACGTCAAGCCGCAGGTCGAAATCGAGACCTACAAGGGGCTCAGCGTCACGCGCCAGTTGCGGCTAGTCGCAGACGACGCTGTCGACCAGCGCCTCGACCGCATGCGCAAGTCCCGCGCCGACCAGAAGTCGGCCGAACGCCCGGCCGAGATGGACGACATCGTGGTGGCGACTGTCCAGGGCGTGGACGTGGCCGGACTGGCCATCGTCGGTGAGCGTGAAGAAGGGCGGCGATGGGAGCTTGGCGGTCAGGGGTCCGTCAGTGGTACCATGGACGAGCAGCTTGTCGGTATTTCCGTCGACGAGACCCGAACCATCGTCTTCACTTACAACGACGATTACCACGACGGCGCTAAGGCGGGCAAGGAAGGCCGCGCGGCCGTGACGGTCACCGAGATCATAGAGCGCCAACTACCGGACCTGGACGACGAGTTCGCCAAGGACATCGGAGATTTCGAGACGTTCGACGACCTCAAGCAGGCCGTCCGGGACGAGATGGAGCAGGTCGCGAAGTCGGTGGCGAGTCGGTCGGTGCATGAGCAGTTGCGCGTAGCGGTCGCCGAACACAACCGGTTCGACGTTCCGGAGTCGCTTGTGGAGCGCCAGTTGGACGGTATGTACGA
>CAZSJP010000600.1:0-3455 GCA_964606675.1 uncultured bacterium | reverse complement strand
CCAGACGATGTCCCATCGCGGGATATGCATCGTCTCGGCGATGGCCGGACGGACGAGCTTCCAGTCGCCATCGCGCATGGCCGCGTTGCTCGTGCCGATGGGAGTGTAGCGGTTCCATTGCCAGAATCGCCGCGTCTCGACGTTGCCCTCCTCGCCCAGGAGTATCGGCAGCACGTCCACCCCATCGAGGTCGACGTCTTCAGGCGGCTCGGCGCCGGCGGCCCGGAGCAGCGTCGGGAACCAGTCGGAATGGTGCACCATCTCGTGCACGTCTCGTCCGCCCTCAAGCTGGCTTGGCCAGCGGACTACCATCGGCACGCGGACGCCGCCCTCGTATACGACGCCCTTGCTGCCGTGCAGGCCGCAGTTGAATCTGTCGTGCGTGTTCTCGCCCTCGCCGCCGAACTGCGGGCCGTTGTCGCTCGTGAACATGACGATCGTGTCGTCCTCGATCCCGCATCGGCGCAGCGTCTCGAGGATGCGCGCGACGCCTGCGTCCATCCGCCTGATCATGCCGTAGATGGTCGACACGGCCTTGCTGAACTTGCCCGTCTCCGCGAAGGGCGCGACGTCCTCTTCGGGAGCCTGAAGCGGATCGTGCGGGCAGTTGAACGTTACGTGGAGGAAGAACGGTTCGCTCTGGTGACGCTCGATGAACCCCACCGATTCCTCGACGAAGACATCCGTCAAGTACCTACCGTCGGCCGGGCGCATCGCGTCGTCGTATTCCAGGTTCCATTTGTAGTAGTCCTGCCACCCGCCGCGGAAGCACGCCGCCTCGTCGAACCCGCGCGAGTTCGGGTGGTAACGCATGTCGAACGCGCCGAGATGCCACTTTCCGACAAGCCCTGTCGCGTATCCGTGCGATTTTAGCACATCGGCGATCGTGACCTCTCGTAGCGCCAGGCGATCCAGCCCGCGCCAATCGAGCGTGTCGATCGACCCGGTGCGGTGCGGATACCGTCCCGTCATGATCGTCGCCCGGGACGGGTTGCACACCGGCGACGAGGTATAGTGGCGAGAGAAACAGACTCCATCGGAGATGAGGGAGTCTAGCGCCGGAGTGCTCGAAAGCCCGCCGTTGAATGCGCTGAAATCGCCGTAGCCCATGTCGTCGGCCAGTATGAACACGATGTTGGGCCGTCGCTTCGTCGATGTCACGTGCCGCGCCCTCCTACGTCGTCGTTAGTGTGTGGTCGCGCGACCGTCACGCGCCGAGCTTGTAGACTCTCTCCGCGTTCTCGACGAACAGCTTTCTCTGCTCGGATTCCGACAGGTCTTCGGCGAACCATTGCACCGTTTCGACCCAGTCCGGGTACGCCATGCCCTTGAGACCGGGCCAGCCCGCCGCAAGCACCGGCCAGTCACTGGCATACATGACTTTGTCAGGCCCGAACGACTCGAGCACGTGATCGGCGTAGGGTCGGAAATCTGTCCGCCCTTGAGTCTCCGTGTCCGCGAAGCTGACGATCCCGGACATCTTGCACACGACGTTGGGCAGCGCGCCCATCTCGCGCATCAGCGTTCGCCAGGGCTCCATCGCTCCGTTGCGGATATCGGGCGCACCAACGTGGTCGAGGATGAACTCGACCTCCGGGCATGCGCGTACCATCCGGACGACGTCGCCGAGCTGCTTGTTCGCGATGCAGATGTCGAAGCTCAGACCCAGCCCGGGCAGGAGGCGCAGCCCGGCAAGGAATGCCGGCTGCAAGCAGAACTCCGGCTCGTCCTCAGGCGACAAGAGCCGTCGGATGCCCTTCACGCGCGGGTTCGCCGCCAGCCGTTCAAGTCGCCGCTCCACGGCGTCGCCAAGCTCGATCGGCGCCGTCGGCACCACGCCCGCGATCCGCGGCTCGTCCTCGGCCAATCCCAGGACCCACTCGGCTTCCCGCTCTTCCTGCTCCGGCAGGCACGCGGCCTGTATGAAGACGATGCGGTCCACTGTGACGGAGCCGTGCGCACCCCAATAGTCGGTCGGCAGGTACGTGCGGTCGAGCGTCTCATTTCCGTCGATCCACGGATACCTGAGCCGCGAGAGGTCCCACAGGTGCACGTGCGTGTCGGTGATCCCGTAGTCGATCATGTCGGTACTCCCATTGGCATGCTCTCGGCCGGCTACGCCGAGAGGCCCAGCCGCTCGAACTGTTCCGGCGGCGCGTCGTTCTGTTTCATCAGATGAATCAGATGGTCGACCATCGTCTTCTCGACGGCGGCATCCGTTATCCGCGTGTCCTGCGCCGGGTCGGCCTCCAGATCGAACAGCATCGTATCCGCGATTTCGCCCTCGAGTCCGTCGACGTGCGCCGGTCGCTGCGCCGGAATCCTGAGCGTCGGGCAGTCCTTCGTGAACTCGAACGGGTCGGCGAGTGTCACTGGCTGCAGTTCGTCGATGCTGAAGGGGCCCCTCATGTGCGTCGGCATGATCGTGTAGTTGGCAAGCGGCGCGTTTCCGGAGTCCTCCGGGCCGCGCATGTAGACGTACCTGCCGTCCGTGCAGTTGACTTGCGCGCCGTGCATTCCGAACAGGGCCGCCTCGCGGACGGGCGTGTCGTTTGCGACCGTCTGCGCGAGCGGTACGCCCTGCATGTCGGGCGGTATCTCGGCCCCGAAGAAATCCAGCAACGTCGGAGCGAGGTCTATCGTCTGGACGAGCGACTGCCGTCGTTGGCCCTGAACGCCGCTCCGAGGGTCCCACACGAACAGCGGCGTGTGTGCGACCTCGTCGTAGAACGGCATCGTGCATTTGGCCCAACAGTCGTGCTCGGACATCAGGAACCCATGGTCGGTGTTCACGATCAGCATCGTGTCTTCCCAGAGATCCAGCTCGTCCATCGCGTCGAGCACCTTGCCGAGGTAGTCGTCGCACATGCTATGGAGCGCGGCGGACTCCAGACGGCAGTGGTCGATCTGTTCCTGCGTCTCCGTGACGCGCCCGTAGTCGGGCCAGTCAAAGTGCGGGCCGTCGTAGTTGTGGGGGTAGTAGTCTTTGTATTTCTGGTGCGTGAAGTACGGCTCGTGCGGGTCGAACGTCTCCAGTTGCAGGTACCAGTTGTCCTCGTCGGCATTGGCGCGGATGAAATCGAGCCCCGCACCGAACGTTTTGTGCTGCGGGTGTTTGTCGATGGTCCGCATGTGATCCCGGTTCACCCAGTCTTGCCGCACCGAGAGATTCCCGATGTTGCGGCTGCCGAGCATTTCGGGGCAATCCGGATCGCTCACCTCCCCGATCCACGCGTCGCCTTCCTGCCCGCGCGAGAACTGGTACGAGCGGAACTTGGTGTGGTAGGTCGCGCCGCCCTCTTCCCAATAGTGGTAGTGGTCGGTGACCATGTGCGTGTACGTTCCGTTCGCCGTCAGAATCGCGGGCATCGAATCGTCGAACGGCTCCAGCGGGCCCCAGCTACGGTGCAGGAAGTTGTACCGCCCCGTGTGCAGCTCGCGCCTGGCGGGCATGC
>CAZSJP010000599.1:0-3466 GCA_964606675.1 uncultured bacterium | reverse complement strand
CACCTGGTCGTTGTGCCGGACGCGGTAGCATCCAAGGCTCGCGTGGCGCTTGAGCGAATGCTGGAGGTGCGCCCGGCGGCAGCCCGGTCGTAGGTCGGTGTCGAGGGAGTGGCAGGTACGTAGAGAGAGCGTGTTAGATGTCGTCGAGGCCCAGGGGCGGACATCCGAGCGCGTTGGCGATTGAGTTGACTTCGATCAGAAGCGTGGGGTCGGAGGTCATTCGCTCGGCCAGCTTCTGGCAGGCGTGCCTCACGGTTGCATGGCTCTTCCCGCCGAACGCATCGCCCACAGCCCGCAAACTCTCGCCGGTGTAGACCTTACAGAGATACATCGCGATGCTGCGCTTGAGCACCAGATCCGCGCGCCTGCTAGCGCCCGTCAGTGCCGAGGGCGGCATGTGGAAGTGCGCGGCAACCGCCTCCATGATGGTGCCGATGTTGACGACTTTCGGCTTGGCGGCGCGCCCTACGTTCACGGCTTTGTCTACCACTTCCATCGAGAGCTTCGTGTGCAGCTTCCCGACGGTGAACATGACGCGATTCACGATTCCTTCAAGCTCGCGAACGTTGCTTTCGACCTTCCTGGCGATGTATTCGGCGATACTCAGCGAAAGGTCCATGCCGCCCAACTCCGCCTTCTTCTGACAGATTGCCATGCGCGTCTCGAGGTCGGGCGATTGGATATCGGCGACGAGCCCCCAGTGCATCCTCGAGAGCAGGCGATCTTGTAGCCCGGTCATCTGCTCGGGCGGTCGGTCCGACGAGAGCACTAGCTGTTTGCCCTGGCTGTGTAGGGTGTTGAACGTATGAAAGAACTCCTCCTGCATCCGCTCTTTCTTCTCGAAGAACTGGACGTCGTCGATCATGAGCACGTCGGCCTTTCGGTATCGCTGGGCGAACTGTAGCGTCCTCTTCTCTTTAAGCGACGTCACGAACTCACGTCCGAACTGCTCGCTTGTCACGTACATCGGCGAGGTCGCGGTTCCGTTTCGAAGGCATTCGGCTGCTATCGCTTGTAGCATGTGCGTCTTGCCGAGCCCTACGCCACCGTAGATCAAGAGCGGGTTGAACGGTGTCTTTCCGGGCGCTTCCACGATGGTCCGGGCGGCGTTGAACGCGATTTCGTTAGACGGTCCGACGACGAACGACTCGAACGTGTAGGCAGCGTCGCCCGTGACGGAGACTGCATCGTCGCCGTCGTCGCCCGTGACGGGAAGGGCCGTGTCATCGTCCTCTGGGCTTCTGTCGCGAGCGGAAACCGTGCTGGACACGAACTCCTTGCGGGGCCCTTCCTCGTCTGCGGGTCTGATCGGGGCGCTTACGGTGCCACCAGGCCCCTGCCATAGGTTGCTCTGCTCGACCGTCCGATCGCCTGAGACGGTCAGAACCACCTCTGGCGAGTGGCCATAGGTCTTGCGGATGGCAGAGCGGATATCCTTGAGGTAGTGTTCCTCGATCCAGCTCACGGAGAACGCGTGCGGAGCTTCGAGAACGACTTTGTCTTCGTCGAACCGCTGGCAATGCAGCGGGCGCAGCCACGTGTCGAAGCTCTGAGAGAAGAGCTTGCCCCTCAGAGAAGTCAGGCACTTCGCCCATGCATCGACTGGATCGTAAGGCATGACGAAACCGGTTCCCCGTGCGGTACACGCTCGCCGCCGGCGCCGCGAAGCGGCCGCCGTGCGGCCACGCTGGCGCGCGGTCGTCGCTAGCGGAGAAAGCCCGACTATCGAAAGACGAAAACAGCCTCAGCACTGTCAGGTTGAAGAGGCTCACCCCCGGGGCTTCGCGCTCAGAGAGAGACCACGACATTAGGGAAGCTAACCGGGCGAGTGTCAAGATGCCAAGGCGCCCGGTCGGACATTCTGGAAACTCCGGCCGGTCTCGTTTTCCGAGCGTGCGGGGAGCGCCCGATACAACGTCGGCAGAACACGGCAGGGGAGGCCGGGACGGCTTGTCATGGGACATCGGGCGCGGCCCGGCGGCTATGCCTATTGGGGAGGATTGGGGAGGAAACGCCGGAGCGTTACTTTCCGACACGTCCGGCTCATCTGGCAGAAGGCGTGGTAATGGACCCAGACGATCTTGCCGTCGTCCTCGACGCGGGTGCGCTCGCCGATCACATCGACTGGAACACGGCCGCCAACATCTTGGAGATCGACGGCAGGCGAAAAGTCGTGGTGGACGCAGGCGCGATCGGTGCCCTGCGCGGGTTCGTCGTCGAAACGGTCGGTATCGAGCGAGCACGTAGCATCTTTCGGCGCTTCGGATTCGCTTCGGGGCGTCTGGAGTTCGAGCAGGGCCGCTCAACCATCGATGACCCATATTCCCAATGTGCGTTGGTCTCCGGCCTCGAAGGCGGCCTCTCTGTCGGCCATGCTCGCGCCGACATCGCGAGTGTCACGGTCGACAGAGAGGCCGGGCACCTCCTCATTGAAGGTGCGTGGCACAACTCCTACGAATGCGACCAGCACAACTCCGCCTTCGGCACCAGCGAAGAACCTGCCGGATGGTCGCTCCAAGGCTACGTAGCAGGCTGGTGCACCGCCTGGCTGGGGCGCCCGGTAGTGGTTACCGAAGCGCGGTGTGTGGCCATGGGCGACGCCGAATGCAGATTCGTCGCCCAGGCTGCCGGCACGCTGGGCGAACAGGCGAGGCCGTTCCTCGACGACATAGCCGACACAGAGCCACCTACCGGTTCGAGCGCGCTGAACGAGATGCGACGAGCCCTGGAAGGCACGCAGACCAGGCTGGCCGCATCGGAGAAACGGTACGAGACATTCTTCCGCGACGCACCGGACATGATGCTTCTCTGCGACCCCATCTCCGGCCAGCTGCTGGATGTCAATGCATCTATGGCCGGCCGACTTGGATACACGCGCGAGGAACTCCTCACAATGTCGCTGGAGGGCATCCTCGTTTCCGAAGATAAGCCGTTGGTCTCATCGGTCATCGGGACCGATGCGCCGCGCCCGGTTCAGACGCTGGTGCTTGGGTTGTGCGGGAAGGGCGAGGCCGCATGCACCGTCGAGGCGACGTTCTTCCTGGTGCCCTTCTCCGAGACCACCGTCGTACAAGTGATGTGCCACGACGTAACGGATTACCACGAAGTGCAGACGGCTTTGCGTGAGGCGGAGCAACTGGCACACGTCGGGCGCATGGCGTCCGCGGTGGCACACGAGATTCGTAACCCGCTGAGCGCGATTGTCAGCGGCATCAGGCTGCTCACCACCGGCGAACGGTCGGCCGAGGACAGGAATCTCATCTTCGAGACGATTCGGACCGAAAGCGAGTGCCTCGACGACACGCTCAGCGACTTCCTGCAATTCGCGCGGCCGAGAAGCCCACGGTACAAGCCGACAGATATGCGCACGCTTGTCGGAAACCTGCTCAAGTTGCTCTCGGAGGACACTGAGCGCGTCGGCGATGCAACCCTGGAGATTGAGTGCCCCGACGATCTGCCGCTGGCG